>NZ_JBSTYM010000003.1:0-276622 GCF_054052445.1 Aeromonas crassostreae
TCTTCGATGACATTGGCAACAGTGTCACGGTGACCGGGGTGAGCGGCGTGAGCTCGGCGGCGGAGGACCTGCAGATACGCATCATGGATGATACACCACTGGCGAAAGACAACACTGTGGTGGTCGCAGAGGCAGGTCTACCTCCCTTCAATCTGGTCCTGGTAGTCGACACCTCGGGTAGTATGTTGTGGCGGATTGGAACGACGACCAATGGCTCTCCAAATCGCTTGGAGCTGGCAAAGGATGCGTTGAATCACATGATCGATTCCTATGTGGCGTTGGGGGTCCCCTTGACCATCACAGTGATCGATTTCGCCAGCAATGCTGTCTTGATCCCACAGACGAATGATCCCGATGTGGCCAAGGCCAGTATCTCCGCCTTGCCTACGGATGGCGGTGGCACCAATTACAACGCACCCCTTGTATTGGCACAGAGCCAACTCACGGCAGATCTGGCCAACCCTGCATTGGCCGGTTATGAGACCAAAGTTTACTTCTTGTCAGATGGTGCCCCTAACGAGGGCAATGTACCCGCTGGTTGGACGAGCTTTGTGAATGATAACAACGTGGAAGTGTATGCCGTTGGCCTCAATGTCAGTGGCAACGCCTCTGCCATCGGTCAACTGGCTCTGGTGGAGGATAACGGTGATGCTGTGACCCTGGTCGATAATATCAATGATCTCGATGCCACCTTGCAGGCCACTGTACCGCTACCGCTGAGCGGCAATGTGATCACGGATGTTGACGCTGGCGCCGGGGTGGACACAGTGGGTGCCGATGGCCCAGGGACTGTGTCGGAGGTCAGCTTCACAGTGACAGACCCGTCTGCTTATGTAGGGAAGGCCGATAGCATCGATGGCAATGTGGTGACCTTCCTGGTGCAAGGGGGGACGACCGGCCCCATGGTAACCCCTGCGGGAGGGCAGTTGGTTGTGAACGCCGATGGTTCCTACTCCTATACCGCCCCCAACGATGTGGCCGTTGATACACAAGAGGTATTTACCTACACCATTGTGGACTCGGATGGTGATGAATCCAGTGCTCAGCTAACCATACTGGTGCTGGATACCACGCCTATTATCGCGTCTGTTTTTGAAGACGGTTTGCCTACGGGCTTGCCGGGCAATGACCTTGCCCTGACAACAGTCGGTGGTTCTCTTGTCCACATGGTGGTCGACAGTGTGGGGGTCAGCTTCGGGATAGGTACAACGGCGGGCTTGCCCGCGCTGATGTCTGGCGGGGTGGTGATAACCTACAGCATCAGCCACAGTGTCGGGTTCGATACGCTGACGGCCATGGCCGGCAGTGACCCCATCTTCACCCTGGTGGTTGAGAGCAATGGGGATTACACCTTCACCCTGCAAGGCGCCATTGACCATGCTCAGGGAGATGGGAATGATTTGGAGCTGAAGGCGCTCAATCTCACCAGTGCGATCACGGCTCATGAAGGGGTGGATGGCGTGACCCTGATCCGTGACTTCATCGTGCAGGTGGAAGATGACGTGCCGGTCGTGATGACACCAGCCATGGGGATTTTGTTGAATCAGGCTGGCGTGACAGGCACGTTTCTGCTTGACGGTGATGGCACGCTCTCGAACAACTATGGTGCCGATGGTGGAACCATCCGTTTTGACGGTTCACTGCACGGCAGTAACAGCGGAATGACATCGGGTGGTTTGCCCATTTTCTACACGCTATCTGCGAATGGCACCCTACTGACGGCCGCCACGGCAGCCGGGACCGTGTTCATCGCCACTTTGCAACCGACGTCAGCGACCTACCAGATCCAGATGATCGGAGCGGTCGATGGCGGACAAACCGAGATCGACTTCAATAACGGTGGTTATGATTTCGTCGGTGGCAATGCGTCCTGGGCAGGTTTCTATACGGAGGAGGATGACAACAGCCAGGATCTGCTGTTAACGGCCATGGCGGGGGGAGGCGATGGCAGCACTGTCAATACAACGGCCAATACCGGCGGGATCGGTGGCGGGGCATCCGTCGGCTCTGGTGAGGCGATGCGGATCGACTTCGTCGTCGATCTGGCTGGCTCCCCGGTCAGCGGAGGGTCTTACGGCGACCCAGCCAACCAGACCCACGCCTTCGAGGCCCATTATGATGTCAATGGTGCCTCCGCCTTGTTCACCGCGATCGGACGTGGGGGATCCAGTGTAAGACTGGTCGCCCGTCAGGATGTCGACAATGACAACGACATTGGTGATGGCAACAGAGAGTCGCTGACCGCAGTGGCAATCAGCTTCAACGGTTCGACCAGGATTGTCAGCATCGCCGCCGGCATGTCACAGACTGTTGTGGTGGGTGGTCGTAGCTTCACGGTGAACTTCAGCGATGATATGCCCGGAATGGGGGTGGTTTATGTGGCGACAGTGGTGGGGGTTGTTTCCAACACCAGGCTGGCGGCATATACCGCAGATGGCTATAACAGCCTGGAGTTTCACCATGCTGCGGGGAGTGACTTCAAGATTGGGGACTTTGGTTCCAGCGTCACGACACCCGGGATTCCGGTCAATTTGCAACTGCCGGTTACCTTGACGGATGGTGATGGGGATCAGGTCCATGGCAGCATTGGCTTGAGTCTACTGCCAGAAGCTCCCTTTACCCTCGATTACACCGATGAGGCCAGTGGGGTCAATGCTACTCTGGCCAGCACCCAGGGGCATGCGATCGGTTCTGATCACAACGACATCATCACGGGCAATGCGGCGGATAACATCCTTTCGGGCGGGGAGGGCAACGATACGTTGTCTGGATTGGGGGGCAAGGACCTGTTGGACGGCGGGGCAGGCAACGATACCCTGTCAGGCGGGGAGGGGGACGACATCCTCTATGGTCAGGCAGGCAACGACATCCTGGATGGCGGCATAGGTGACGACACCCTGATCGGAGGCCTGGGTGCCGACACCCTGATCGGGGGCACAGGCCGGGATACCTTCAAGTGGCTTGCCGGTGAGGCGGATGGCAGCACAGATATCCTCACCGACTTTACTCTGGGAGCAGGCAGTAACGGCGACGTGCTGGATCTCTCCCAACTGCTGGTCGATGTGCCGCTCAGTGCCGACAACAACGTGCTGGCCAATACGCTCAACAGCTATCTGACGTTTGACACCGATAACCATACCCTGACCATAGACACCAATGGCAGTGTGGCGGGAGGGGATCAACTGATCCTCAGTTTCCAGAATGCACCCGACTTGAACCAGGGAGGCGCTCTGAGCAGCAATCAGGATATCATCCGGCAGCTGCTCGAGGATGGTAACCTCAAGGTGGACCCCAATCCGTGATGGGGGGAGAGGGGGCAGGTTGCCTGCCCCCTGTCGCTTGAGGGAGAAGGGCGTTAAGATAGGCGACACTGAGGCGGTGAGGACGGTATGGAGCCATTTAACTGGGTTGACATCGATGGCATTCGCTATAGCTGGGACGGGCAGGGCAGCATCAGTTGCTTCGGCCGCTTTGCCTATCAGACCCAGCTCGATGGCAGCAGCCTGAACGGACTCGAGATAGAGAACGAGGATGGCGAGGTCGCGGGGGTATTGAACGTGGACTTCGCCGCCATGAGTCTCTCTTTCGTTCCCTATGTGGGAGTGGAGCCACCTCATCTGGTGCTGCTGTTTGGTGATGGAGTGGGTCAGCAGGAGGCTTCCCTGCAGAGCCTGACCGCCTTGCCCCACGATCTGCTGGCCAGTGCCGCTCCCCTCGATTGGTCATCCTGGGGCGAGTCGGGTGGGGCGATAGAGGGGCTTCCCCCGAGTGAAGGACACGTTCTGTCGTGGGACTCGTTTCACTTCGATGAAGAGTCATCACTGCCCGAACTGACCGGCGCACCTGCCCAGCCCCAGCCTATGGTTCCTGCCCCGGACGAGATCAGTATCAGCCTGGACATGAGCAATCATGTGCTCGACATGCTGCCCCCCTACCACGATGTATGAATCCGTGCCTGCCACGGGCATAATGCCGCCATCATCCTGATTGAGGTATTAGCTATGTGGCGTTCAGTTCTCTCCCTGTGTCTGTTTTGCAGCAGTGCCGCCTGGGCGGTTGCGCTCCCCGAGGCCCCGCACCTGCTGGTGAGCGGCTATGCCGAGCAGAAGGTGGAGCCCGACATGCTGACCCTGCGGGTCGCCGTCACGGCGCTGGAGAAGAAGGGTATAGCTGCCAAGCAGCAGGTCGACAGCCGGGTGGCCGCCTTCTTCGGCCAGCTCGAGGGGTTGGGGATCAAGCGCAGCGATGTGGAGGCCGGCAATCTGGTGATCTCACCGGAATACCAGTATCCGCAAAACCGCAAGGCGGAGCTGGTCGGTTACCGCGCCCAGCGCCAGCTGGCGGTCAAGCTCTATCAGCTCGACAAGCTGAGTCAGTTGATGGATACCGCCCTCAAGTCCGGGCTCGAGTCCGTGTCCCAGATTGAGTTTGGCCTCAAGGATCCTCTGGCTGCCCGTGAGCAGGCCAGGATCAGTGCGGTGGAAGATGCCCGTGCCAAAGCGCAGTCGCTGGCCAAGGCATTCGGTGTGACCCTGGGCAAGGTGTACAGCATAGAGTACCGCAGTGCGACGCCGACCCCTGTGTATGCCCGTGGCCTCAAGATGGGGGCCATGGCGGCGGCGCCCGAGGCGGCCGATGCCAGTTACGAGCAGCACGAGATCAGCATCAGCGACAATGTGGAGGCCGTGTTCCTGCTCGACTGAACAAGACACGACTGACAAAAAGGGCTCCTCAAGAGGAGCCCTTTTTCATGGTACCTGTGGGATCAGTGCAGGATACGGGCCCGCAGGGTACCGGAGATCTCCTTGAGCTTGGCCAGCGCCTTCTCGCTGTGCTCTGTCTCCACGTCGATCACCACATAGCCTATCTCGCTGCTGGTCTGCAGGTATTGGCCGGCGATGTTGATCCCCTCTTCGGCGAAGATCTGGTTGATCTGGTTCATGACGCCGGGCTGGTTGCGGTGAATGTGCAGCAGGCGGCTGGAACCCTTGTGGCCGGGCAGGGAGACCTCGGGGAAGTTGACCGCCGACAGGGTGGAGCCGTTGTCGGAGTACTTGACCAGCTTGCTGGCCACTTCCAGGCCGATGTTCTCCTGAGCCTCCTGGGTCGAGCCACCGATATGGGGGGTGAGCAGCACGTTGTCCAGGCCGCGCAGGGGAGTGACGAACTCCTCGTCGTTGGACTTGGGCTCGCTCGGGAAGACGTCGATGGCGGCGCCGGAGAGGTGGCCGCTCTTGATGACGTCGGCCAGGGCATCGATATCCACCACGGTACCGCGGGAGGCGTTGATCAGGATGGAGCCCGGTTTCATCATGCGCAGCTGCTCGGCACCGATCAGATCCTGAGTGGAGGCGGTCTCGGGGACGTGCAGGCTGATGACGTCGGACATGTTGAGCAGCTCCACCAGGCTTGGCACCTGGATGGCGTTGCCGAGCGACAGCTTGTTCTCGATGTCGTAGAAGTAGACCTTCATGCCGATGCTCTCGGCGATGATGCCAAGCTGGGTGCCGATGTGGCCGTAGCCTATGATGCCGAGCTTCTTGCCACGGGCTTCTACCGAGCGGTTGGCGAGCTTCTCCCAGACACCGCGATGGCACTTGGCGTTCTTCTCGGGAATGCCGCGCATCAGCAGCAGTATCTCCCCCAGCACCAGTTCGGCGACGGAGCGGGTGTTGGAGAAGGGGGCGTTGAAGACGGGGATGCCGCGCAGTTCGGCCGCTTTGAGGTCAACCTGGTTGGTGCCGATGCAGAAACAGCCGATGGCGAACAGCTTCTGGGCGGCGTCCAGCACCTTCTCGGTGAGCTGGGTGCGGGAGCGCAGACCGACGAAGTGTACGTCGCGGATCCGCTCGATCAGATCCTCTTCGCTCAGGGAGGTCTTCAGGTAATCCACATTGGTATAACCGGCGGCGCGAAATGTCTCTACCGTGTTGGGGTGAACCCCCTCCAGCAGCAGTACCTTGATCTTATCCTTGTCGAGCGAGAACTTGACGGTCATGACGATCCCTCTAAATCAGTGCAGGTATGGTGTGTGAAGAAAACAGTAAAGTAGCAAAAACAACCGGCAGAGGGAATATTTGTGACCAAAGTCAAATTCTTTTAAGTTTTCAACGATAGTTGTAAGCCGGCTGGCGTAAGTCACTGACAGTTAAATCAAAATGATGTCGACCGGCATCAGGGCCCAGGTGCCGCCATCATAATGACGCCCTCACCCTGGAGATGCCTCGAACGGTGGCCATTCTGCCTTTAGTGGAGGCACGCCGATCACGACGAACCGCGC
The DNA here is from genome assembly GCF_054052445.1 of Aeromonas crassostreae. Classification (NCBI taxonomy): domain Bacteria; kingdom Pseudomonadati; phylum Pseudomonadota; class Gammaproteobacteria; order Aeromonadales; family Aeromonadaceae; genus Aeromonas; species Aeromonas crassostreae. Next base: position 6,281 of record NZ_JBSTYM010000003.1, read on the forward strand.
CGGCGACACCGCAGCGAGGTCGTCGGCGCCGTCTGTCCCATGGATTGACGGGGCGATCGCCCGTGTGCCAATCAGCCGGCATCACACCCGCATCGCGGTAAGCGCGCACAGGCCCTGGTGGGTTGCATTTCCCATGGCGGGGCTGTGCGTGATGGGCTTACTGGGTGATCACCCCGTCCGGTGTGCCAATCAGTACCACATCGGCGCCGCGGTGGGCGAACAGGCCGTTGGTGACCACGCCGACGATGCCGTTGAGCTGCTGTTCCAGCCCCTTGGCGTCTGCGATGGCCATGCCCTTGACGTCCAGAATGATGTTGCCGTTGTCGGTCACCACCCCTTCACGCCAGACCGGGTTGCCACCGAGTTTGCGGATCTCGCGGGCCACGTATTCGCGGGCCATGGGGATCACCTCGACCGGCAGCGGGAACTGGCCCAGCAGGTCCACCGTCTTGGTGTTGTCGATGATGCAGATGAACTGATCGGCCACGGCGGCGACGATCTTCTCCCGGGTCAGGGCGGCGCCACCCCCCTTGATCATGTCGCGGCTGGCGTTGATCTCGTCGGCGCCATCCACGTAGACGGAGAGGGCATCGATCTCGTTGAGGTCGAACACCTGGATGCCATAGCCCTTGAGGCGTTCGGTGGAGGCGATGGAGCTGGAGACGGCTCCTTTAATCTCATCCTTCATGGTCGCCAGGGCGTCAATAAAGTGATTGACGGTAGAGCCTGTGCCCACCCCGACTATGGTGCCGGGTACCACGTATTTGAGCGCAGCCCAGCCGGCCGCCTTCTTCATTTCATCTTGGGTCATGGTAAATCCTTAGGGAAAAAGCGGGCGCATTATAGCCAAGAGTGATCCCGGGGGCGACCATTGCGCTCACGTTATGGGGAGAAAAAACGCAAGATGTAAATCGTTTGCCTGTTTGTTGGCCGATCACCCCGCCGTGGCGCCCCGGGCGGCGCAACCCGGGAGCTTGTCGGCGGGGGGGGCGTCAGCGGGTCTCGAAACACCAGCGCCGGCTCGGCGTGATGATCTCCGGCAGTGGCACATCCCAGCTCTCGCAGGGAATGGTCTCCACCTGCTGGCAGTCGTGGGCGATCCCCAGGGGCAGGGGGCCCTCTCTGTGGCTCTGCCAGCGAGTCAGGGTGCGGTCGTAATAGCCGCCCCCCATGCCGAGCCGGTTGCCCGTGGCATCGAAGGCGACCAGCGGGGCGCAGAGGATATCCAGGTCGGTGTGGGGCAGCAGGCGCAGCTCATCGAATTCGGGCTCAGGGATGCCGAAGCGGTTCACTGTCATGGGACTGGTCGCCGTATAGTGCAAGAACAGCAGGTGACCCGGATTGAAGGGGTGCAACACCGGCAGGTAGATCTGCTTGTCCTGGTGCCAGAGCCAGTCGATGAGGGGGCGGGTGTCGAGCTCGCCATCGTTGGCCAGGTAGAGGGCGATGCGGCGGGCCGCCTCTATCCGGGGGTGTTGCTGACACTGGGTCAGCAACTGCCGGGCGGCCGCCTGCTGTTCGGCCTGGGTGAGGGCGCGCCTGCGCTCGCGAACAAGCTGGCGCAGGGATTGTCTGTCTGACATGGCGACTCCGCGAAGAAAATGGCTGGCCCTACCATAGCAAGGAGTGGGGCCCTGGCAAAAGGCCCATCCTGGATCAGCCGGCCAGGGCCAAGGCAGCGCCACTCATTTTTGACGCCATTGATGCTTGATGAAGATGGCGGCCAGGGCCGAGATCGCCAGTGCCATGGGGTAGATGCTCATGCTCACCACGGCCAGGGGGGAGAGGGCGAAGATGGAGCCCAGCAGCAGCGCCTGGGCCCCCCAGGGGATCAGCCCCTGCACCACGCAGGAGAAGATGTCGAGCAGGGAGGCGGCGCGGCGCGGGGTGACCCCGTGGCGCTCGGCCAGCGCCCGGGAGACCTTGGCGGCCACTATGATGGCCACCGTATTGTTGGCGGTGCAGACATTGGTGAGGCCCACTACACCGGCGATGCCGAGTTCGGCCGCCTTCTCGTTCTGCTCACCATCGTGCTGGCGGGTGAAGCGGGCAATCAGGGCGCTGATGCGCTCGCTGATCCAGGCGAGCCCCCCCTGACGCTCCATCAGGGCGCCGAGGCCGCCGATCAGCATGGAGAGCAGGAAGATCTCCTGCATGCCGGTAAAGCCCTGGTAGATGTCCTTGCTGAACTGGCCGAGGGAATAACCGGCCGTCATGCCCACCAGGCCGGCGCAGAGTATGCCAAGGCCGAGCACCACGAACACGTTCACCCCCGCCAGGGCCAGCCCCAGGATCAGCAGATAAGGCAGCACCTTGAGCAGGGCGATATCCCCCTGGGGCACAGGCGCGTCACCCACGTTGCCGAGGGTGAGGTAGAGCAGGATCACCAGCACGGCGGCGGGGGCCGCAATCTTGATGTTCTCGCGAAACTTGTCCTTCATCTCGCAGCCCTGGCTGCGGGTCGCGGCTATGGTGGTGTCCGAGATGATGGAGAGGTTGTCGCCAAACATGGCGCCGGAGAGGATGGTGCCCGCCATCAGCACGGGATCGATGCCGGCGGCCTGGGCCACCCCAAGGGCGACCGGTGCCACGGCGCCGATGGTGCCCATGGAGGTGCCCATGGCGGTGGCAATAAAGGCAGAGATGAGAAACAGACCCGGCAGCAGGCACCAACCCGGAATGAGGGAGAGCCCCAGGGCCACGGTGGCATCCACCCCGCCGGTGGCCTTGGCCACGGTGGCGAAGGCGCCCGCCAGCAGATAGATGAGGCACATGGCCATGATGTTGCTGTCGCCCACCCCCTTGAAGAAGGTCTCAAGGTTTTGGTTGAAGCCATCCTTGCCCAGCAACAGGGCCAGCACCACAGCCGGCAGCGCCGCCACGGGGGCAGGCAGCTGATAGAAGGCGAACTTCACCCCCTGCAGGGTCAGCCAGGTGCCGGTACCGATGAAGAGGGCAAGAAACAGCAGCAGGGGGAGCAGGGCTGCGGCATTGGGGACGCGTGGGTGCATGAGGGCCTCGGATGCGTGGTTCATGACTCCTGTCATCTGTTCGCCATTCTGGGGTGGCTGGCATCCTGCCGGGCCGCCACCCTAGTGCTTTGCCCCGTCAGGGTCAAGATAGACGTCCAGACGGTTACTATTTTCTCTGGTGTGATTCAGTTTTTGGCTTTATGTCCGCTCTTTATTCGGATATTTGATTTAAATCCGTCGATTGGTCGATGGCGTGTGAAGCCAGTCACCGGGCTTTTCAAAGGCGCTCAGGGCTGGTAGAACTGTCTCTTTCCAAAAAGCATGACAACAGATGAGAGGGTGGAGATGGACAATCCGATCCGTGTGGCCGTGATGGGCTGTAATGGTCGTATGGGTAAGGTGCTGATCGAGGCTATCACCAACACCGAGGGCGTGGTGGTCGGCGCGGCGCTGGAGCGCCCCGGCTCTGCGCTCATCGGGCTGGATGTCGGGGAGCTCAACGGCCTGGGTCGGCTGGGAGTGACCATCAGCGAGAGTCTGGACAAGGTGCGCGATGAATTTGATCTCATCATCGACTTCACCCGTCCCGAGGTGACCCTGGCCAACCTGGCGTTCGCCCGTGCCCATGGCAAGGCCATGGTGATCGGCACCACCGGCTTCGATGAGGCGGGCAAGCAGGCCCTGCACGACGCGGCCGGGGAGATAGGCATCGTCTTCGCCTCCAACTACTCGGTCGGAGTCAACCTGGTGTTCAAGCTGCTGGAGCAGGCCGCCAAGGTGATGGGGGAGTACACCGACATCGAGATCATCGAGGGGCACCACAGACACAAGGTGGATGCACCGTCCGGCACCGCCCTCTCCATGGGGGAAGTGGTGGCGAAAACCCTGGGCCGGGATCTCAAGGAGTGCGCCGTCTACGGCCGCGAGGGGATCACCGGCGAGCGGGATCGCAACACCATCGGCTTTGCCACCATCCGCGCCGGGGATCTGGTGGGGGAGCACACCGTCATGTTTGCCGACATCGGCGAGCGGGTGGAGATCAGTCACAAGGCATCGAGCCGGCTCACCTTCGCCAACGGGGCGGTGCGAGCCGCCGCCTGGTTGCGGCAGCAGCCGGCGGGTCTGTATGACATGCAGGACGTGTTGAACCTGAAGTGATGAAGAGAACCCCGGGCCGCCGGGGTTTTTTTTATGTGTTAAACAGGGCTGACGCTCAGTTTTTTATCTCAAAGCGTCATAAATCATACTCATCTGGCCTGCTCCCGCCCGCTGGCAAGCGAGTTGTCAGAAAAGGGTGAACGCAAAGGCCGCTTGATCCCCTGGCGACACGGCTTTTTTACATGATGTCAGTCAGCGTAAAAATTCACACAAAGAAAAACGTTTTCCTTGTGGCTTTTGAAATCTACTGGCATGAAACATGACGTAGTCAGCGAATTGATATTTTTATTTGTTTTTTAGTTTGTTGTTTTAAATGGTTTTTTTTGTGGTTTTTGCGATTTGGATGGCTCATGGGGTGGCCGCCGAGGCGAGGGCTGTCTTTTCTTTTGTCGCTGGGGGTTGCATTGCGATGAACTGCATAGATAATGGGTATTATTGCTTTTTTATTGAATTTAGATGCATTTCTTTTGTGGAAAGACGTTGAAATGACATCATTTTTGAGTAGAATGCGCCCAATTTGCCAGAAATCTGCCGGTTCGGCCCCCTGTTTCGACGAGGGAATCGAGCCGCAACACCCAGGTAAATTGCTGAATTTAAAGCTAAATAACTGGAGGTTGTCTTGAATCACACTGCATTGCTAGTGCTGGAAGATGGAACTGTGTTCAAAGGCGTGTCGATAGGCGCCGAGGGATGTTCCGTTGGTGAAGTGGTTTTCAACACGTCGATGACGGGTTACCAGGAAATTCTCACCGATCCCTCTTATTCCCGTCAGATAGTCACCCTCACTTACCCCCATATAGGCAACACCGGCACCAACAGCGAAGATGAAGAGTCCAGTCAGATCCATGCCCAGGGCCTGATCATCCGTGACCTTCCGATACTTGCCTCCAATTTCCGCAATCAGCAATCCCTCTCCGACTACCTCAAGTCCCACAACATCGTTGGTATCGCCGACATCGACACCCGCAAGCTGACCCGCATCCTGCGGGAGAAAGGCGCCCAGAACGGCTGCATCCTGGCTGGCAAGGATCTCGACGAGGCCCACGCCCTGAGCCAGGCCCGCGCCTTCCCGGGCCTCAAGGGGATGGATCTTGCCAAGGAAGTGACGAGCGAAGAGACCTACGGCTGGACCGAGGGGAGCTGGCAGCTCGGCAAGGGGCACGTCACCCCGAGCGACGCCAAATACCATGTGGTGGCCTACGACTTCGGCGTCAAGCGCAACATACTGCGCATGCTGGTCGACCGTGGCTGCCGCCTGACCGTGGTGCCGGCCAAGACCCCGGCTGCCGAGGTGCTGGCGATGAATCCGGACGGCATCTTCCTCTCCAACGGCCCCGGTGACCCCGAGCCGTGCGACTACGCCATCGAGGCCATCAAGACCTTCCTCGGCACCCACACCCCGGTGTTCGGCATCTGCCTGGGTCATCAGCTGCTGGGGCTGGCCTCCGGCGCCAAGACGGTGAAGATGAAGTTCGGCCACCACGGCGCCAACCACCCGGTCAAGGATCTCGACAATGGCACCGTCATGATCACCGCCCAGAACCACGGTTTCGCGGTGGATGAAAGCAGCCTGCCCGAGTGCCTGCGCGCCACCCACGTCTCCCTGTTCGATGGCTCCCTGCAAGGCATCCATCGCACCGACCGTCCGGCCTTCAGCTTCCAGGGGCACCCCGAAGCGAGCCCGGGCCCGCACGATTGTGCCGGTCTGTTCGACTACTTTATTGAATTGATTAAGCAGTATCGCGCCTAAGAGGATAAAGAGAGCCATGCCAAAACGTAACGACCTACAGAGCATTCTGATCCTCGGCGCCGGCCCCATCGTCATCGGTCAGGCCTGCGAATTCGACTACTCCGGCGCCCAGGCCTGCAAGGCCCTGCGCGAGGAGGGCTACCGCGTCATCCTGGTGAACTCCAACCCCGCCACCATCATGACCGACCCCGAGATGGCCGACGCCACCTACATCGAGCCCATCACCTGGGAAGTGGTGCGCGAGATCATCAAGAAGGAGCGCCCGGACGCCGTGCTGCCCACCATGGGTGGCCAGACCGCGCTCAACTGCGCCCTGGATCTGGAGAAGCACGGCGTGCTGGCGGAGTTCGGTGTCGAGATGATCGGCGCCACCGCCGACGCCATCGACAAGGCCGAAGATCGCCGTCGCTTTGACATCGCCATGAAGAGCATTGGTCTCGAGTGCCCGCGCGCCGGCATCGCCCACAACATGGAAGAGGCGTGGGGCGTGCAGCAGATGGTCGGCTTCCCCTGCATCATCCGTCCCTCCTTTACCATGGGTGGCTCAGGCGGCGGCATCGCCTACAACACCGAAGAGTTCGTGGAGATCTGCGAGCGCGGTCTGGATCTCTCCCCGACCAAGGAGCTGCTCATCGATGAGTCGCTGATTGGCTGGAAAGAGTACGAGATGGAAGTGGTGCGGGATCGCAATGACAACTGCATCATCGTCTGCGCCATCGAAAACTTCGACCCCATGGGGATCCACACCGGTGACTCCATCACGGTCGCGCCTGCCCAGACGCTGACCGACAAGGAGTACCAGCTGATGCGCAACGCCTCCATGGCGGTACTGCGCGAGATCGGCGTCGAGACCGGCGGCTCCAACGTCCAGTTCGGCATCAACCCCAAAGACGGCCGCATGGTCATCATCGAGATGAACCCGCGGGTGTCCCGCTCCTCCGCGCTCGCCTCCAAGGCGACCGGTTTCCCCATCGCCAAGATCGCCGCCAAGCTCGCCATCGGTTACACCCTGGACGAGCTGATGAACGACATCACCGGCGGCCGCACCCCTGCCTCCTTCGAGCCGGCCATCGACTACGTGGTCACCAAGATCCCGCGTTTCAACTTCGAGAAGTTTGCCGGTGCCAACGACCGCCTCACCACCCAGATGAAGTCGGTCGGTGAAGTGATGGCCATTGGCCGCAACTTCCAGGAGTCCCTGCACAAGGCGCTGCGCAGCCTCGAGACCGGCAAGACCGGTTTCGACCCCATGGTGGACCTCAATGCCCCGGACTCCCTGACCCGCATCCGCCACGAGCTGCAAGAAGCCGGCAGCGACCGGATCTGGTACATCGCCGATGCGTTCCGCGCCGGCCTCTCCATGGACGGCATCTTCAAGCTGACCAAGATTGACCCCTGGTTCCTGGTGCAGATTGAAGAGCTGGTCAAGCTCGAAGAGCAGGTGAAAGAGCGCGGCATGGCCGGTCTGGATGCCGACTTCCTGCGCGTCTTGAAGCGCAAGGGCTTCGCCGACGCCCGTCTGGCCAAGGTGCTGGGCGTGGCCGAGACCGAGGTGCGCAAGCTGCGCGCCCGCTACGAGATCTTCCCGGTCTACAAGCGGGTCGATACCTGCGCCGCCGAGTTCGCAACCAACACCGCCTACATGTATTCGAGCTATGACGAGGAGTGCGAAGCCGCACCCACAGGCCGCGACAAGATCATGATCATCGGCGGCGGCCCGAACCGCATCGGTCAGGGCATCGAGTTCGACTACTGCTGCGTGCACGCGGCCCTGGCCCTGCGCGAAGACGGTTACGAGACCATCATGGTCAACTGCAACCCGGAGACCGTCTCCACCGACTACGACACCTCCGACCGCCTCTACTTCGAGCCGGTGACCCTGGAAGACGTGCTGGAAATCGTCCGGGTCGAGCAGCCCAAGGGCGTCATCGTCCAGTACGGCGGCCAGACTCCGCTGAAGCTTGCGCGAGCATTGGAAGCTAACGGCGTGCCTGTCATCGGCACCAGCCCGGACGCCATCGACCGCGCCGAAGACCGCGAGCGTTTCCAGACTGCCGTCGAGCGTCTGGGCCTCAAGCAGCCGGAAAACGGCACCGTCACCGCCCTGGAGCAGGCCGTGCTGCTGGCCGAACGCATCACCTACCCCCTGGTGGTGCGCCCCTCCTACGTGCTGGGTGGCCGTGCCATGGAGATCGTCTATGACGAGCAGGACCTGCGTCGCTACTTCGCCGAGGCAGTGAGCGTTTCCAACGAGTCGCCGGTGCTGCTGGACCGCTTCCTGGATGACGCCACCGAGGTGGACGTGGATGCCATCTGCGACGGCGTGGACGTGGTCATCGGCGGCATCATGGAGCACATCGAACAGGCCGGTATCCACTCAGGTGACTCCGCCTGCTCCCTGCCGCCCTACACCTTGTCCAAGAAGATCCAGGACGAGATGCGCGAGCAGGTGCGCAAACTGGCACTGGAGCTTGGCGTGGTGGGCTTGATGAACGTCCAGTTCGCGGTCAAGAACGACGAGATCTACCTCATCGAAGTGAACCCTCGCGCCGCACGTACCGTGCCGTTTGTCTCCAAGGCCACCGGTGCGCCCCTGGCCAAGATCGCCGCCCGCGTCATGGCCGGTCAGTCCCTGCAGGCTCAAGGCTTCACCACCGAGATCATCCCGCCTTACTACTCGGTCAAAGAGGTGGTGCTGCCGTTCGCCAAGTTCCCGGGCGTCGACCCGCTGCTTGGGCCGGAAATGCGCTCCACCGGCGAGGTGATGGGGGTAGGCAGCAGCTTCGCCGAGGCCTATGCCAAGGCCCAGCTGGGTGCCGGTCACCAGGTGCCGCGGGAAGGGCGCGCCCTGCTCTCCGTGCGCCACAGCGACAAGGAGCGGGTGGTCAACCTGGCCGCCAAGCTGCTGGAGCTGGGCTATGACCTCGACGCCACCCACGGCACCGCCGTGACCCTGGGGGAGGCGAGCATCAACCCGCGTCTGGTGAACAAGGTGCACGAAGGGCGTCCGCACATTCTCGATCGCATCAAGAATGGCGAGTACACCTACATCGTCAACACCGCCGAGGGTCGTCAGGCGATTCAGGACTCCAAGCAGCTGCGCCGCGGCGCCCTGCAGCACAAGGTGGCCTACACCACCACGCTGCACGCGGCCTTCGCCACCTGCATGGCCATCAGCGTCGATGCCACCGCCAACGTGAACTCGGTGCAGGAGCTGCATCAGAAGGTGAAAAACCGCTAAGGGCAGCGCCGGCCGGGCGGGGAGATGAACTCCCGCTCTTGCACGCCGCCACGCCATGAAAAACCCCGCCAGTGCTGGCGGGGTTTTTGTTTTGCGCCGGTTTCGCCAGGGGGGCGCTGGGGGACGGCCCTCAGGCAAGGGTGTTATTCTCCCTAAATAATCAAATTGATAACCAATGGTTGCGCAATCAGTGCTTTTGATTGCAATCTTTGCAATCTCTCACCCGGACACCCTCCCTATACTGGTCTCTCATCACACAAGGTCGTCTGCGCCTGCAAGAGCGGGGTGCGAGGATCAGGGCCAGTTGCCTATCCGGCGGCGCAGGCCGGCCTCTGTCATCCACAGGGGCCACAGGAAACCGGTTGTGGGGTTACCACCCGCGCAACCGTCAGGGCCAGCGTTACCGCGCCAGCCTGCTTCCTCCTCCTTAACCCCGTCAGCTTGCCTGCCCAGTCGCGTCGTTGCTGACCCTCATCACCCGCAACGGCCGCCTCAAGGACATCAGCCAAGGGAATCAGAATATGAGCTTCGATCATCGCAAATACCGCCCGGCCCCCGTGATCGCGCTGGCGGACAGACAGTGGCCCAACCGGGTGCTGACGCGGGCGCCGACCTGGTGCGCCGTGGATCTGCGGGACGGCAACCAGGCGCTGGTCGAACCCATGACGGTGGCCCAGAAGCTGCAAATGTGGGCCCTGATGACCCACATCGGCTTCAAGCACATAGAAGTGGGCTTCCCGGCGGCCTCCCAGCCGGATTTTGATTTCGTGCGCGAGCTCATCGAGCGGGATCTTATCCCGGAGGATGTCACCATCCAGGTGCTGGTACAGGCCCGGGAAGATCTCATCGCCCGCACCTTCGAGGCCCTCAAAGGGGCGAAGCGGGCCATCGTCCACGTCTACAACTCGGTCAACCCGACCCAGCGCAACTATGTGTTCAACACAGATCGCGACGGGGTCAAGGCCATCGCCGTGCAGGGGGCGCGCTGGGTGCGGGAGTATGCCGAGCGCAATCCTGGCACCGAGTGGAGCTTCCAGTATTCCCCGGAGAGCTTCAGCAGCACAGAGGTGGCGTTCGCGGTGGAGGTGTGTGACGCCGTCATCGACCAGTGGCGTGCCGCTGCCCGCCCCATGATCCTGAATCTGCCCGCCACCGTGGAGGTGAGCACCCCCAACGTGTTTGCGGATCAGGTGGAGTGGTTCTGCCGCCACCTCAAGGCGCGCCCCGAGGTGAGCATCTCCATCCACACCCACAACGATCGGGGCTGCGGGGTGGCCGCCGCCGAGCTGGCGGTGCTGGCGGGGGCCGATCGCATCGAGGGCACCCTGCTCGGCAACGGCGAGCGCACCGGCAACATGGACATCGTCACCATGGCCATGAACCTCTACAGCCAGGGGATCGACCCCGAGCTGGACCTGTCCGACATGGACGCCATCGTCGCCACCGTGGGGGCCTGCACCCAGATTGCCTTGCACCCGCGCCACCCCTATGCCGGCGAGCTGGTCTACACCGCGTTTTCCGGCAGCCACCAGGACGCCATCCGCAAGTCTCTCGCGGCAGAAAAACCGGATCACTACTGGGACGTGGCTTACCTGCCCATCGATCCTGCAGACCTTGGCCGCAGCTACGAGGCGGTGATCCGCATCAACAGCCAGTCCGGCAAGGGAGGGGTCACCTATCTGCTGGAGCGTGACCTCGGCCTGCAACTGCCGCGCTGGCTGCAGATCGACTTCAGCCGCCGGGTCCAGGCACAGGCGGAGGCGAGCAGCAGCGAGGTGAGCCCCGAGCAGATCCGCGCCCTGTTCGAGCGGCACTATCTTGAGCCCGCCCACGGCTATCGCATCGGCCGTTTCCAGCTCGGCCACGACAGCCAGGAGAGCCTGCGCCTGGAGTTGCAGACCCCGGGCGGCAGCGTGCAACTCGATGGCGAGGGGGAAGGCGCCATCACGGCGCTGGTCAACGGCTGGCAGCGCCAGACCGGCATGCACATCGACGTGCTGGACTACTCAGAGCACGCCCTCACCGCCGGTACCGAGTCCCGCGCCGCCGCCTATGTGCTGCTGAGTGTCAATGGCCAGCGTCAGTGCGGGGTGGCCATCGGCCGCGACGTGGTCAGTGCCTCCCTGCAGGCGGTGATCAACGGCGCCGCCCAGGTCGAGGTCCTGCGCCAGAGCGCCTGACGGGTGACCCATCGCGCCTGCGAGCCGGGGGGTCGAATCAGCTTCAGGTGATACCGCTGCCGCACCGGCGGCGGTATTGTTTTTATGGGGGGAGATAGACACAATGTTTGCCATCGCTCACCGGCAAGTGCCCTGAATATCCATGGTCGCTGCGGTGGGGGTGTTGAATGGACGCTGCGGTTGGAAACGGGCGCATGTATAGACAGTTTGCGAGGTACCTGCCCATGATGAATCGCTCCCCCAGATTGCGGATAGATCCCGCCATCTTGATGACACTGCCCCTGGGCAGGCAATTGTCCATCCTCGCCTTGTTGCTCGCGCTGATGCTGGTGGCCATGGGGTGCGCCATGTTGCTCGATCCCATGCCGACCCATCATCTGTTCACCCTGGGCGCGGGGGCCGAGAGCATCAATGTGCTGACCCTGCTGTTCATGCTCTGGGTCGTGCAGTGCTCTTACCTCTATCACCAGACCCATCGTTATCTCAGCTGCGGTTTGGCCATCTGGCTCGTGTCCGGTGTCATCGATCTGATGGACGAGGCCTACCTTCAGCCCATGTGGCTCGCCACCCTGGAGGATGGTCTGAGAACCCTCGGCATGTTGGTGGTCGCCTGGGGGATATTGCTGGTGCTGCGCCAGATCAGCATGACCCATGCCCAGCTCACCTCCCTGGCGATGTCGGATGAACTGACCAGCCTCTCCAATCGCCGCTCCTTCCGCCAGGTGCTGGACTCCCAGGCGGGAGAGGGCAGCTCTCTCATCCTGCTCGATCTGGATCACTTCAAGCGGATAAATGATCACTATGGCCATGCCGCCGGGGATGGGGTATTGCAGGCGTTCGGGCAACTGCTCCGTGACGTTTGCCCGCCCGGCGGCCTGGCGGCGCGCCTGGGGGGCGAGGAGTTTGCCATGCTGTTGCCTGGGGTCTCAGGCAGCCAGGCGTGCAAACTAGCGGAACATATTCGCAGCGAGACCGAAACGCTGGGGGCGGGCGAGGATATCCGCTTTACCGTCAGTCTGGCGGTCGGGACATGCCGCGCCGGGGAAGAGGTGGGGGAGTGGATCCGGCGCACCGATCTGGCCCTCTATCGGGCCAAGGAGAGGGGGCGCAACCGGGTCGAGCTGGCGTGATGACGCCAGGGACTGGTGCCGGGCATGGGGTTGGCTGGCCTGCGCCCTTCAGATTGCCAGCACCATCCACTACAATGGCCACCAGTTTGCATTCGGGGCCCCTCATCCGGGATGAGGGGCCCGCACTTTATCGGAAGCCCTCATGATCCCCTCTCACCCTTTATCCTTCGTCCCTTGGCGCCTCTGCGCACTGCTGGCTGCCGCCGTGCTGGCGGGCTGCGCCAGCGAACCCAATGCCCCGGTACAGGATGCGGCGGCCATCGCCAAGCTGCCCAAGGCGATGCAGCCCCGTCAACCCGCGGACATGAAGAGCCGCATCGTGCGCTTCCTGCCGCGCCAGGTGCCAGACAAGCCGGGCTGGGCCAACGATGTGGTGACGGCCCTCACCACTCAGGGGCTGACGGTGAGCGATCACAATGTCTGCAGCGTGCTGGCGGTGGCGGAGCAGGAGGCCACCTATCAGGCCGATCCCGTGGTGCCCGGCCTTGGCAAGATAGCCTGGAAGGAGATCAACGCCCGGGCCGGCAAGCTGCTCATTCCGGAATTCGTGGTGCGCACCGCCCTCTCCATCAATTCCCCCACCGGCAAGAGCTATGCCGAGCGCATCGACAGTCTGCGTACCGAGCGGGAGATGAGCGAGATCTTCGAGGACATGATAGGCATGCTGCCCATGGGCAAACGGCTCTTTGGCGACCTCAACCCGGTGCGCACCGGCGGCCCCATGCAGGTGAGCGTCGCCTTCGCCGAGGCCAACGCTCGGGGTTACCCCTATCCGATCCGGGAGTCCATCCGCCACGAGGTGTTCACCCGCCGCGGCGGCATCTGGTTTGGCACCAAACACATCTTTGGCTATCCCGCCGACTACCCGGACACCCTCTACCGTTTCGCCGACTTCAATGCGGGCTGGTATGCCAGCCGCAACGCCGCCTTCCAGGCCGCGGTGAGCCGGGTCAGCGGCAAGCCCCTGGCCCTGGATGGGGATCTGGTCCGCTACGATTCGGATCTGCCCGGCAAGACGGAGCTGGCTGTCCACAGCATCGCCAGCCGCGTCAACATGAGCAAGCAGGCCATCCACCAGAGCCTGCTCAAGGGAGACAGCAGCGACTTTGCCAAGACCGACCTCTATCACAGGGTCTTCGCCCTGGCCGACCAGCAGGCGGGCAAGCGCCAACCCCGCGCCGTGCTGCCCGGCATCCAGCTGAAAAGCCCCAAGATCACCCGCAATCTCACCACCGCCTGGTTCGCCAAGCGGGTGGATGACAGGGAGCAGGCCTGCGTCAGAAAGATGGCGACCATTCGCTGACAGCCAGAGACAAGCAGGTGGGTTTACACAACCAGGGCGGCCCATGAGCCGCCCTGGTTGTTGGGCGAGCCTTGACGGTCCGGGTCGTCTCATCAGGGGGCCTTGACGACCCGGGTCGTCAGAGTGGGCAGATCCCAGGTCCCCCCTGCCGCGATCAGGCGACAGCTGCCGGTGGTGCTGATGTTGCTGGGGACAAAGGTCTGGCCATCCCAGACCCAGCGTTCATTCGACCAGCAATCCCCCAGCCCGCGTCCCTTGTGGGAGGCGGTGAGCTCACCGGAGTGGTAGCCATTGGCATCCGTGCTGATCAGAACGGCCGTCCGGGGATCCAGATCGGCGCTGATCAGCACGAATGCCGCCCCGTAGTTGTAGGCAGCCATCCAGCAGGGCAGCTCGATCAGCACGCGCGTCTCGTCAAAGGGATGGAGGATGCCATCCATGCCGCTCTCCTGGGCGCGGTCACATGTCTCTTCGCCGACTTGCTGGTTCAACCACTGCATCATGGCGTGCCGTTCGGGTTGGGTGAGGGGGCGCTGGCCGCCATCGGGCGCAACCTGTGCCCCATGAATCGTCGGGGCAGGCAATGCGGGGGGCACAGTACCGGCGGGCTGGTTGCCCCGTTTGGTCAGGGCCGTGACAGTGCCAAGGCGTCCCTGGAACTCATCCATCTTGAGCAGGACCGCATAGGCGCCCGCCCCCGAGAGGGATTCCTGATGATAGCCCCACTGAAACACCACAGTCCCCGTGCCCTTGATGGCCCGCACCAGGGCCTCGGTTTGCGCCGGGTCAAAGGGGGTGCGCTCCTTCATGGTGCCAAGGACGGCGCCCTGGATCCTCAGTTCGATCTGCCTGTCTGTGGGGGCCGGCGGTGTCTCATCGGGGTAGTCGGCGATCACCATCTCGGCGTCGAGTCTGCCGTCCGGTCCCCCTTCCCGGGTCAGCAGCACCGAGATACCGCCGCTCTGGGCGCTGTAGCCGGCGGCGCGGCAGGTGAGGGTGTTGTCACAGGCCAGCTCCCACTCCTTGTGTTGAAACGACATGCCGTCAGGCGCGGCGTGGGCGAGGGAGGGGGCAAGCAGCCATCCGGCAGCGAGGACAAGGGGGGCGTTACACAGGATTGAGCGCATCTTTGGGTCCATCGGGTTGGCGGGGGGCGCAGGGTATGGTCGGAGTGGGATTCTAACGCATCATATCTGGTGCGTCGCCCGCAGGAAGCATTACGGGCACTGAGGGTCTTGCAGTATGATGGGAAAACGAGTCTACCTTGAGGCAGGCATGAGATTTCCGCGTATTTTCAGATTGCATTTGAGCCACCTGACGCTGGCATTGGCCGTGTTTACCCTGCTCGCCGTGCTCGGCAACAGTTTCTATGCCTCCTACCGGGTGCAGCGGGAGCTGCTCATCGTCAGCACCTTGGAGTCCAATCAGGCCTACGCCGCCAAGTTGGCGGAGACGGTCGGGCTCATGCTCGAGTCGGCGCAGCGGCAGCTGGCCTTCAGCGCCGAGCTGCTGGGCAGGCAGATGGGAGACGAGGGGGTGATCACCCGCGAGGTGGAGCGTCTGTTTCGTCAGACTCCCATGTTCAACACGGTCGCCGTCGTGAGTCAGGATGCGGTGCTGCGGGCGCTCTACCCCGACAAGGCCCACCGGGCCGGGAGCCGGATGACGTCGGCGGGGGGGGGGGGGGGGGGGGGGGGGGGCGGGGCGGCCCGCCCCGCCCCCCCCCCCGCGTCCCCATCATCACGGACCCCTTCGTGGCCATGTCTGGGCGCTATCTCGTCAGCATCACTCACCCCATCTTCTCGCCGGGGGGGGATTATCTCGGCTTCATCTCGGGCAACCTCTATCTGGAGGCGGACAACATACTGTCGAGGCTGCTGGCCCATCACTACTACTCGAACGGCACTTATCTCTATGTGGTCGATCGCAGCAAGACGCTGGTCTATCACCATGAGCACGACCGCATCGGCGAGCGGGTGGAGGGTAACCCGGCGGTGGATGCCGTGGTGCAGGGGGGAAGCGGCGCCGTTTCACTCACCAACTCCCGCGGGGTCGAGATGCTGGCGGGCTATGCCGCCGTCGGCGATAGCCGCTGGGGCATAGTGGTGCAGCGCCCGGGTGAGGCGACCCTGGCCAACCTCAACACCCAGATGAGGGCCGTCTTGTTGGCCAGCATACCGGTCAACCTGCTCATCCTGGTGCTCGTCTGGCTCGCCTCCTTGTTTATCGCCCGCCCCCTGTGGCAGCTGGCGAACAATGTGGCCGACATGAGCAACCAGGATGGTCAGCAGCGGATCGCCGGGGTGCGCGCCTGGTATTACGAGGCGGCCCAGCTCAAGCGGGCCATCCTGCGGGGGATCGGTCATATCCACACCCGCTTCGATGAGCTGCATGCGGAAAACCGCAGCGATCCCCTCACCGGCCTGCTCAACAAGCGGGGTATCCAGCGGCTGCTGCGTCGCTATGAGGAGGAGAGGATCCCCTTTTCGGTGCTGACCGTGGATGTGGATCACTTCAAGCACGTCAACGACACCCATGGTCACGACGTGGGTGACAGGGTGCTGGTGGCCCTGGCCGGGCTGATGCAGCAGAGGGGGAGGAAGGATGACGCGTTTTGTCGAAGCGGCGGGGAGGAGTTTCTCATCTTCCTGCCGGATACCCCGAAGGCGGTGGCCGGGGAGATAGCGGAGCGGCTGCGCCGCCTGGTGGCCGCCACCCCCATGGCCGGGGTGGGCACCATCACGCTGTCGGTCGGCGTGTCCGCCTGGACGCCGGAGAGCGGCCATCACCAGGATGATGCCATCAGGCAGGCGGATCTTGCCCTCTATCGTGCCAAGCAGGCCGGTCGCAACCGCATCGAGCTGGACGAGACCTAGACCCGCAACAGGCCGCGAAAGCCCCTGGCGGCATAGTAGGACTGGGGGCCGTTGTGGTACACAAACACGCTGTCGTAGCGGCGATCGCAGAACAGGGCGCCGCCGAGCGCCCTGATTTCCTCTGGGGTCTGTATCCAGCTCGATGTCTTGGCATCGAAGCAGCCCAGGGTCTGCAGCGCCCGATATTCGGCCTCCGTCAGCAGTGTTATGCCCATCTTGGCAGCCAGCTCGATCGCGCTGCCTGCGGGCTTGTTCTCCTTCCTCGACGCCAGAGCCGCGCCGTCATAGCAGAGGCTCCTGCGGCCACTTGGGCTCTCGGCGCTGCAATCACAGAACAGCAGCTGCCCGGTCTGCCGATCCTGGCCGATGACATCGGGCTCGCCGCCGCTGCTCTCCATCTGGTGGAGCGAGCGCAACGACTGGGGATGGGCATCGAGCCTGGCGCGCACCTGTGACCAGGTTATGCCCTGGTGGCGAGGCCGGTGCCGCTCGAAGCGGGCCTGCAAGGTGGCGAGCAAGTCGTCAACCTGCACATTCGTCACTGTCATCATGCTGCCTCGTTGTGGTTCAGGTTTGCGCCGTCAGAAACTCATGGCCAGGCCGATGGCGTAGCCCTGGGTGTTGTTGCCGAACATGAAGCGGTACATGAGGCGGGTGCGGGTGACCCACACCGGGTATTTGCTGGAGTCGAGCTCGAAACCGGCCCCGATGGAGTTGAGGGCGTTGAAGCCGAGCAGGCCCCGCTGATCCCCCAGGTATTCGGTGCGGGCTCCCTCCAGCACGTAGCGCAGCGGCCGATCGAGCAGGGTCCAGTCAAACAGGGGGGCGCGGCGGCGCAGATAGAGGCCGATGTTCTCGGCGTTCGCCTCGCCCCTGACACTCGGGCTGGTGCCAAAGGTGCTCTGCAGATGGAGGAAGGAGTAGCGCAACTCGGCGTCGATATCCTGGCTGTCGGAAAACAGCTCGTAGTCGAGCATGAGGGAGCCGCCGAGACCATAGACGTTGAGCTGGCCGTTATCGAGAAAGTCCAGGCCACGTCCCGTCTTGCGATTGAGGTACCAGTTGCCTATCTGGATGTCACTCGCCACCGTGCCGAGGGAGACATTGGCGATGGGACGCAGCACCCAGTTGGGGGCCAGGGTGAAGTCCCAGCCGATGCCGCCGGTGGCGGTCAGGCTGTTCCACTTGGCGGGGATGGTCCGGCTCTCAGCCCCCTGGCTGATGACGAACTTGGGGTCGTAGCGGCTGTAGCCCAGGTTGCCCTCCAGATAGATGGGCACCTCCTTGCTCATGGTGGCCCCCCCGCCGAGCTGGCTCATGGTCAATGCCGCCTGTTGACCGCTGCCCCCCGAGATATCCAGATTGCTGGAGGTGATGTCGGGGATCACGTTGAAGGTCATCAGGGCGACCACGGCGTTGGCACGCTCTTGCAAGCGCGCATCGATGGCGCCGTCGGCGGCCAGGGCGGGCAGGGCCCACCAGGTCATGGCCAGCAGCGAGACGCGCCCGGCGGCGCCATGGCGCGGCGCGCGTCTATTGTGGTCAAATGGCGTTGCTCCCATACCCCTTCCCCGTGGCAGCGCCCAGTCGGGCACGGATGGTTCGAGTCTACCTCAGGAACCGGCGGCGTCCATGGCCGCGCCGCGTCCTTGTCCGCAAGATGGGGCCCGGGTCTGGCCGGGGCGATTATTTGCCACGCATTGGCGCCGAAAATTTGTTACACTCCGCGCCCGCCATTTTCCGGCTCGCCTGCAGACCCTGTCAGGCCAGGCCGATCCCTGGCATTCCCAGTGGCCCGCCGGGCCGCAGACAACGACAGCTTTGCTGGAACACAGGAAACCCATGATGAAATTTGAATCATTCGATTTTGCCCCCGAGATTTTGCGCGCCGTCTCGGAGTGTGGTTATCAGGAGATGACCCCTGTGCAGCAACAGGCGATCCCGTCCATACGCCGTGGTCAGGATGTGCTGGCCAGTGCCCAGACCGGGACCGGCAAGACGGCCGCCTTCGCTCTGCCCATACTGCAGCGCCTGCTGGATCAGCCGGCCGCCGTGCAGCCGTCCAACGCCCGGGTGCTGATCCTGACCCCGACCCGCGAGCTGGCGGCCCAGGTGGCGAGCAATATCAGCGATTTTGCCAAGTATCTGGACATCAGCGTGCTGACCATCGTCGGCGGCGGCAAGCAGGACGTGCAGGCCCGTCGCCTCAAGGCCGGTGCCCACATCATAGTGGCGACCCCGGGTCGGCTGCTCGAGCACCTCACCGCTTGCAACCTCAGCCTCTCCGGGGTCGAGACCCTGGTGCTGGACGAGGCGGATCGCATCCTCGACATGGGGTTCAGCGCCGATGTGCAGCAGATCCTGCAAGCGGTCAACAAGACGCGCCAGGGCCTGCTCTTCTCCGCCACCTTCTCCGATGGCGTCAAGAAGCTGGCCAAGGTGATGCTGGACAAGCCGCAGATCGTCAGCGTCAACAAGCAGAACTCCACCGCCGACACCGTGAGCCACACCGTCTATCCGGTGGAGCAAAAGCGCAAGCGCGAGCTGCTCTCCGAGCTCGTCGGCACCAAGAACTGGCAGCAGGTGCTGGTGTTCGCCAGCACCCGCGACAGCTGTGACGAGCTGGTGGCAGAGCTCAACCTCGACGGCATCAAGGCCGCCGTGGTGCACGGCGAGAAGGCCCAGGGCAGCCGTCGCCGCGCCCTGCGCGAGTTCATGGAAGGCAAGGTGCGGGTGCTGGTCTCCACCGAGGTGGCGGCCCGTGGTCTGGACATTCCGAGCCTGGAGTACGTGGTCAACTATGATCTGCCCTTCCTCGCCGAAGATTATGTCCACCGCATCGGTCGCACCGGCCGCGCCGGCAAGAGCGGCATGGCCATCTCCTTCGTCAGCCGCGAGGAGGAGCGTACCCTGCTGGAGATAGAGGCGCTGATCGGCCAGAAGATCCGCCGCGTCATGGTGCCGGGCTACGAGGTGAGCAGCCGCGACGAGCTGATCAAGCAGTTGCAGGAGCGCCGCCGCTTTGGCAAGAAGCCCCAGCGCGCCGACAACGCCGCCGCCCAGGTGATGGCCGAGGCCAAGCTGCAGAGCCAGCGCGCCCGTCTGCGCAAGACGGCCCGCAAGGCCAAGTAAGCCAGGTGCCGCCGGGGACTCGCCCCGGCCGGCTGGTGTTTCCCCTGTTCAAAGGCGCCTCGGCGCCTTTTTGATGAGGAGGCTGATGAGAGCCTCCCCGGATCTGCCCAGGAGTCGTGATGAGCGATGTGAGAGTGCAAACCTATAACCAGGCCCTGCTCGAGATGGCCAGCGCCAGTCTGGCCGAGCTGGCCCGCACCGGGGCGGGGCGTGCCCCCCGCACCCAGGCTCAGGAGAGCCACTTCCTGAGCCTCTGGCTCGCCGACTCCCTCAAGGAGAAGCGCTTCTCCCGCCTGGTGATGGAGGATCTCAAGGGCTGGGTGCAGCAGGCGCGCACCCAGGGGGCGGGGGCCGATCTCAAGGGATTGCTGTCGCGCATCGTGCGTCACTACAGCCAGGCGGCGAACGAGGGGCTGGGGGCGCGCCTGATGGCGCTGCTGGACGACTGCGAGCAGGCGGGCTGGCAGCGGATCACCGAGTGCGTGCTCGATGGCAAGGCGAGGCTCGCAAGCCAGGGACAAGCCTCCATCGTCATCTGCGCCGCCGAGCTGGCCCGCGTCCTGGCGGGGGATGAGCTGGTGGCGCCGCTCACCCTCTATGTGCGCGGCGACGAGCAGCAGCTGGCCCGGTTCGCGGAGCGCCACGGCCTGCTCATCGGCCAGGGCAACAAGAAACAGACTCGGGTGAAGCATCACAAGGGGCACCTGCTGATGCCCGCCAACGCCCTGCCAGCCCTGGCCCTGCTGGCGCAAGAGCGAAGCGCCTGAGCCAAGGCCTGCGCCTCCCCTGACCCATGCCACCCCGATCCCGTATCGGGGTTTTTTATGATGCGTGGCCCGCCAGCCTGGCATCGCGCTCTGCCGTCCCCCCGCATCCTTCGTTCCCCGTGCCCGCATCCTGGCGCCTTGGCCCCGCCATCTGGGGGGCCTCTGCCGAGCCCCCCGTACGGAGGGGCTACCCCCATATGGAGGGCGGGGGCAGGGGCGCATCTGCCTTAGGGTGGTTGGGCCCCAAAGAGGGCCGGAAGCAAACCAATCATTCCAAGGAGAGAAGATGAAAGCGACACCGATAGCCCTGCTGCTGGCGGGCCTGCTGGGTTCCCCCCTCTGCGTCGCGAGTCTGGATGCCAGCCTGACGCTGCAAGAGGGAGCAGGGGAGGATGTGAGGGTACGGGTGACCCTGACCAACCAGGGCAACAAGCCGGTGCGGCTGCTCAAGTGGCAGCTGCCGGGCGGGGACGATGCCCCCCTGTTCGTGGTGGAGCGCGATGGTCAGCCCGTGGCCTATCAGGGCGCCCTGATCAAGCGTGCCCAGCCGGGGGCACAGGACTACCAGCGTCTGGCCGCCGGCGAGAGCCTGGTGCTGGAGGCGGAAGTGTCCGGCCTCTATGACATGAGCGCCCAGGGGGAGTACAGCATCCGTTATCGTCTGCCCCGGCTGCCGGGGGAGGGGAGTCCCAGGACCGGGCGCAGCGCCAAGGCGGCCCCCGAGGCCGGGGAATCCAACGCCGTTAGCCTCTGGCTGGACGGGGTCGCGAGCGATGAGCGGGTACTGGCCAAGGCCCAGGTGGCCGAACCGGCCGCCGCCGGGGGCTCGGTCAGTTTCACCGGCCGCTGCACCAACAGCCAGAAGAGCCAGATCGTCTCCGCCCTGGATGCCGCCGCCACCATGACAGGGGACTCCCTCGCTTATCTGGCGGTGGACAAGCCCGATGGCCAGCGCTATCGCAGCTGGTTCGGTGCCTATGATGCGAGCCGCTGGAGCCAGGCCGAGGGCCACTTTGACAAGGTGAGGGACGCTATCGCGGACAAGCCGCTCACCTTCGACTGTGGCTGCAAACAGAGCTACTTTGCCTACGTCTACCCGGATCAGCCCTACAAGGTCTACCTGTGCAAGAGCTTCTGGAGTGCGGCCAACACCGGCACGGATTCCCGCGCCGGCACCATCATCCACGAGCTGACCCACTTCAATGTGGTGGCAGGCACGGATGATCTGGGTTACGGTCAAGCCAATGCCCGCCACCTGGCGAGCACGGACCCGGTTGCGGCGCTCAACAACGCCGACAGCCACGAATACTTTGCCGAGAACACCCCGAACGAACAGTGAGTCCACAGGGGGCCTCGGCCCCCTTTTTGATGGAGGCAACATGATGGCACTCCTGCTCGGCAGCGCCCTTGGCCTGGGCGCCTTGCAGTGCGAGCTGAACGTCAGGGCCCAGAGCCGGGTCGATGAGCCCCTGGCCCTGGCCATGGCGCTCAGCAATCAGGGGGAGGATACCCTGGAGGTACTGAGCTGGTTTACTCCCTTCGAAGGCTGGTTTGCCGACGCCATCGACCTGACCCTGGATGAGCAGGTCGTCCCCTACCAGGGACCGCTGGCCAAGCGGGGCGCCCCCGGCGCCGACGACAGGCTGATCATAGGCCCCATGCAGCGGATCAAGGCCGAAGCCGAACTGACCCAGGTCTATGATCTGAGCCGCCCCGGTCACTACCGGCTCAGTTATCGCTCCATGCCGGTGCAAGACGATCAGGGGCTGAGCCCCAGGTGCCCCCCCGTGAGCTTCGAGCGGCTGGCGCTGCCCGCGAGCGAGGAGGCGGCGCAGTGATGCAGGCCGCTGTTGGCCCTGCTTGCTTCATTGACCCGAGATGGCGCCGAGGGAACTTGCCCCAAACCGCGGTGCGGCGGCCCGGCGGGGAGGCAGCCCCTCTCATCGCCTGAGTCGTGGCCGCTCGTCCTGCCCACTCTGCGGTCCGACGCGCTCGACGCCCTTGCTTATACTCTGTGCTGGCTCTGGGGCCAGCCCGTTTATTCCTGTCCCCGCGAGTCAGCTGACGGCGCCCCGTTTGCGCCCCTTCTCACCGGCCCTGCCCGGGCCACAAGGGAGCACTGCCATGATGGATGAAGAGTTTGACGAGCAGCGGGATCTGCTGCTGGAGCGGCTGATCGCGGCCTCGCCGCAGGCGCTCTATCGTTGCTGGACCGAGCCCGAATTGCTGATGCGCTGGTTTGCCCCCCTGCCCTGGCGCACCCTGAGCGCCGAGCTGGATCTGCGGGTGGGGGGCGCCAGCCTGGTGGTGATGGGAGGCCCCAATGGGGAGAAGATCCCCTGTCCCGGCGTCTACCTGGCCCTGGAGCCGGGACGGCGCATCGTCTCCACCGATGCCTATGTGCGCCCCTGGCTGCCGTCGGCCCGCCCCTTCATGACCCTGATCCTGAGCTTCACCCCCGAGGGGGAGGGAACCCGCTACCGGGCATGGGTGCGCCACTGGAGCGAAGCGGATCGCAAGGAGCATGAGGCCATGGGTTTTCACAGCGGCTGGGGCCTGTGCACCGATCAGCTGGCCGGGCTGGCGGCGACCCTCTAGGGACCCGGCGACAGGGCAGAGGCAAAAGAAGAGGCCCCGCTGGGGGGGGCCTCTTCGTGTCGGTGAGCATCCAGTCAGGCTTGATCGGCCGGGAAGCGTACCCCGACCTGTTGCCGCACCTGGGTGATGACCCTGGCGGTCTCGATGGAGCGCGCCACGGCGGCCTCGTCCATCTGGCCCGCGGCTATCTGGGCGGCGAAGGCGCCGGCCTCATAGATCATGCTGTTGGCGGACTGGGGCTGGCCCAGATCTTCGCGCCGGCCATCCCGCCCGACCCAGGTCAGGCCGGTGCTCTCGGAGAGGTGCTCTATGAGGAAGGCCCCCTCGCTGCCCTGGATCTCGCTCGGGATGAAGGAGTCGGACACCTTGGAGTGGCTGATCACCAGTTCGAAGGCCGGGTAGTGCAGCAGCACGGTGCCATGGATGTCCACCCCGGTTTCCAGCAGCTCGCCGCTGGCCGTGACCCGATCGGGTGCACCAAACAGGGCGACGGCGCTCGCCACGCAGTAGTAGCCGATATCCATAATGGAACCGTTCGAGAAGGCGGGGTTGAAGGTGTTGGGGTGCTCGCCGGCCAGGTATTTGGGCCAGCGGGAAGAGTATTGGCAATAGCTGAAGCTGGCGCGGCGCGCCTGACCGAGCCGGGGCAGCTGTTCGGCCAGCAGGCGGAAGTTCGGCAGGTAGGCGGTCTTGAACGCCTCGAACAGCACCACACCCTGCTCCCGGGCGCAGCGGTACATGGCCTCGACTTCGGCCAGGTTGGAGCCGAGCGGCTTCTCGCAGATCACGTGCTTGCCCGCCTTGAGCAGTTGCAGCGTATGGGGGCAGTGCAGGGAGTTGGGACTGGCGATGTAGACGGCATCGAAGCAGGGGCTGGCGGCGAACTCGGCGAGATCGTCGAAGCAGGCCGGATCATCGTACTGGGCGGCGAAGGTCTCCGCGCTGGTCCGCTGCCGGGAGTAGACGGCGGTCAGCTGAAAGGCCTTGCTCAGCAGCGCCGCTTCGATGAATTTTTCTGTGATCCAGTTGGTGCCGATCACCGCGAGTCTGATCATGGGGTTGCTCCTTGTAACGACATGCAATTGCAAGAGGGGGCAGGGTGGGCGCCCATCATAGCCCAAGTTGTCGCTCGGCCCTACCATGGCGGCCCGTGGGCTGGGAAAAATGAGACGAGGGGGGCGGAAATAAAAAAACCCGGCCTGGGCCGGGTTTGGAGGAGTGGGCTGGCTTACTTGGCCAGGGACTCCGGCAGGTTCTCACGGATCTTGCCGAGCATCTCCTTGAGGACGCGCGGGTTGGCAACGACGATGTTGCCGGAGTTTTCGTAATTGTGACCACCGACGAAGTCGGTGACGATGGCGCCGGACTCTTTGGCCAGCAGCTCACCGGCGGCGGTGTCCCAGGGTTTCAGACCGATTTCCCAGAAACCGTCGATACGACCGGCGGCCACATAGGCCAGATCCAGGGCGGCGGAGCCGGCGCGGCGGATGTCGGCACACTCCACGAACATGCTCTGGAACATCTTGAGGTAAGGCTCGATGTGGTGCTTCTGCTTGAACGGGAAGCCGGTGGCCAGCACAGTGCCGGAGAGGTCTTTCGCCTTGCCGACGCGGATGCGGTAACCGTTCAGCTGGGCGCCGTTGCCACGGGTCGCGGTAAAGAGCTCGTCACGGATGGGATCGTAGACGACGGCCTGTTCGGTCTTGCCCTTGACGCGCAGGGCGATGGAGACGGCAAAGTGCGGAATGCCCTTGACGAAGTTGGTCGTGCCATCCAGTGGGTCGATGATCCATTGGTAGTCCGGATTGGTACCGGCAATCTCACCGGACTCTTCAGCAACGATGCTGTGTTCCGGGTACGATTTTTTGATGGTGTGAATGATGGCCGCTTCGGCGTCACGGTCAACGTTGGTCACGAAGTCATTGCTGCCTTTCTGGATAGCCTCGATGTTCTCAGGCTGGGAGAAGGCTTTTACTACTACTTGACCGGCGTTGCGCGCAGCGCGCACGGCGATATTCAGCATCGGATGCATAGGTTCACCACTGGATGTTAAAGAACGGGGGATAAAAGGACGCGAAATTATAGCAGCCTGCCCGAGGATAGCAACTCATATTACCGAGGCGGGGGGGTAGAAGCATAGTGCGCAGCGAGAGCTGACTTTACATGACTATTTGGTCTAATCTTGTCTCGCCAGACCACTGGCGCGTGTAATAACAAGCTCCATCACTCATAGGGATGTGTCGAATGAACTTGTCATTAGTCAGTCAAAAACCGTCGTCAGTGGCGGTCAGCGGGTTGTTGCGGGCGTTGCAAGAGTCCGTCGATGTCGAACCCTATTTCAATCGCATCGTGGTGACAAGCCCGGGTCAATGGAAGCCGACTCGGGATGAGGCCGCCATCTTGCTGCTCGACGACGAGGCCGGTTGGCCGGCGCCGGCGCTGGGGGAGGCAGGGGAGGCCATAGGCCTGCCCGTGCTGCCCCTGCTGGTGCGCGATGGCGAAGGTCCGGGCGGGGCCAGTTCCCGGCGGGGGCCGGATGTGCGCGATCCCCGCTACTACTTCGTCTCCAACGGCATCGTCATGGATGGCCACGAGTGGGCAAATCCGGCCAGCAGCCAGTTGCTGGTGGACAAGCTGGCATCCTACTTTCCGTTGTTGTCCCGTCTGAGCCTGCTTCGTCAACGCAGCCCCCAGGGTCCCCTCAACTAGCGCTCTCGTTCCCCTGTGATGGGGTGACGCTGCCACAGGGCGAGCTGTTGCCTGAGGGTGGTCATGTCGGCGCGCAGGGTGTCGCCATGACCCCCCCCTTTCCCGAGCAGGACCCAGCCCTGCACATGGACGAACAAAAAGCGCGCCAGGGCCTGCACATCTGTCTTGGGGGCCAGATCTCCCTCCCGCACAGCCACCTGACAGGCATGGGCCAGAGCCTGTTGCAACTCGCTATGCATATCCAGGATGCGTTGCCGCACCCGGGGTTGATCCATGGCGCCTCCCAACTGGGCGTTTTGCAAGAAGCAGCCGGGATTGTCGGGCTGGCTCAGGCGCAGCGCCAGGGCATCGAGCCAGCCGTGCAGCGCCGCCAGGCCGCCCTTGTCGCACAGCAGGGGCGCCATGCGTTTGCGCGAGACCTGCTCCAGATAGTGATCGAGTGCCAGCTGAAACAGAGCCTGCTTGTCACCGAAGCTGTTGTAGAGACTGAAACGGTTGATGCCCAAGGCATCCACCAGATCCTGGATCGACGTCGCCTCATAGCCTTTTTGCCAGAACAGTGTCATGACTTGCTCCAGCTTTTCGGCTGGATCGAATGCGGTTTTGCGTGCCATGTTTCCTCCTGCCGTGACTATAACAAATTCTTGACCGCTCGTTTAGATAAGACTAGTTTCTAACTGTTCGTTTAGGAATGGAGAGCAGGATGAAAGTCTATGAATTGCGGCGGGCCCCCAATGCGCGCAGGGTGCGGATGTTTCTGGCGGAGAAAGGGGTCGACATGGTCTATGAGCAGGTCGATCTCGGGGGTGGCGAGAACCTGAGCCCGGCGTTTCTGGCCAAGAACCCGGCCGGGCGCATCCCCGTGCTGGCCCTCGACGATGGCAGCTATCTGAGCGAGTCGGTCGCCATCTGCCGATACTTCGAGGAGCTCTATCCCGAAAACAACCTGTTTGGCACCACGGCGCTGGAGCGGGCCCAGATAGAGATGTGGAGCCGCTTCATCGAGTTCAATCTCTGGCTGCCGGCCGGCATGGCCTTTCGCCACATCACCGGCTTTTACAAAGACCGTGAAACCTGTTTCCCCGAGTGGGGTCAGGAGTGCAGGCAGCTGGCGAGCCAGTGGTTTGCCAAGCTGGAGGAGAGGCTGCAAGCATCCGCCTATATTGCCGGCGATCGCTTCACCATCGCCGACATTCTTGCCATATGCGCCATAGACTTTGCCGCCAGAACGCTGGAGCTGCACATCGCCGATGAGCAGACCGCCCTCAAACGCTGGTATGATACGGTCTCAAGCAGGCCCAGTGCCCAGGCCTGAGTCGCTATCCTGTCACGTGCTTCCCTGGCACCCTCGCCGTGCCAGACAACAAGGAGAAGATGATGATCGATTTTTACACGGCCGCCACCCCCAACGGGTTCAAGGTGTCGATCGCCCTCGAGGAGCTGGGACTGCCCTACAAGGTCATTCCCCTCGATTTCTCGACCATGGAGCAGAAGAAGCCCGAGTTTCTGGCCATCAACCCCAATGGCCGCATTCCAGCCATCGTCGATCGGGATAACGGCGATTTCGCGGTGTTCGAATCCGGCGCCATCCTGCTCTATCTGGCGGAGAAAACCGGCAAGCTGCTGCCGCAAGATCCCAAGCGCCGCTCCCAGGCCATCCAGTGGCTGATGTTCCAGATGGGCGGCGTCGGCCCCATGATGGGGCAGGCCAACGTCTTCTATCGCTACTTCCCCGAGAAGATCCCGGCCGCCATCGAGCGTTACCAGAAAGAGGGGCGCCGCCTGTTCGAGGTGCTCGACGGTCACCTGGCACACCATGAGTACCTGGCCGACGAGTACAGCATCGCCGACATCGCCACCTGGCCCTGGGTGCGGATCTATGACTGGAGCGGTATCTCCATCGAGGGGTTGGTGCATTTGCAGGCCTGGATGGCGCGCATGGAAGCCAGACCCGCCTGCCAGAAGGGCATCACCATTCCACCGCGCAACGAAAGCCCCGATGATCTGGTCAAGCGGGCGCAGCAGATGGTGACCCGCTAACGCCATCATGATGGCCCGGCGACGGGCCATCTCTTTTTGTCTGCACGTCTCCTTGCTGCCCGCCTCTCACCTCCTGTCTGCTCACGCCTTTCCCTTTTAAATAAGCCATTTATCAAGTATCAAAAGTCATTTTTCTTGATTAACTGTTATGTTATAACGCTCCACTTTGGTCGCTGACCGTTATTATCTGGATGGAAAGGATGACAAAAAAATACGCCGCTGCCGGGTGGTGCGCCCTGGTGTTGATGGCCGGAATGAATGTTGCCCACGGCAAGCCGCTGGCCATGGTGGGGCCCTGGGAGATCCACAGTATCGACCCCGCCAGCAACGGGGTCTTCTTCACCCGCATGCAGGTGGCGGAGACCCTGGTGGATGTGGATGGCCAGGGCAATCTGCAACCCGGGCTCGCCAGCCAGTGGTCTCACTCCGAGGATGGCCTGCAGTGGCGATTCACCTTGCGCCCCGGTGCCCGCTTTCACGATGGCAGCGAGGTGAGCGCCGAGCAGGCCGCTTTTGCCCTGCAACAGGCTAGGCGCAAGCCCGGCGTCATGACCAGCGCGCCCATTGCGTCCATCGAGGCTAACGATGGTGTCTTGCTGGTCACCTTGAGCGAGCCCTTCGCCTCCCTGCCCGCCGTGCTGGCTCACCCCAGCACCCAGATCCTGGCGAAGGCCGCCTACGATGCCAAGGGGGAGGTGACCCAGGTGATAGGCTCTGGCCCCTACCGCATCGCCCGCCTGCAACAACCCCAGCGGATAGAGACTGTGGGTTTCGACGGTTGGCAGGGGGCCAAGCCTGCCATCTCGCAGGTGAGTTACCTGACGGTGGGCCGCCCCGAGAGCCGCACCCTGATGGCCGAGAGCGGTCAGGCAGACATCGCCTGGGGGCTGGATCCGGTCAGCATCCGCCGCTTGCAGCAGGCGCCCCGGGTCGCCATCGCCTCGGTCACCCTGCCGCGCACCATACAGCTCAAGCTCAACGGGGCCGATCCTCTTCTGAAGGATCCAGCGGTGCGCCGCGCCCTGAGCCAGGCCATCGATCGCCGCGGCATGGCGGCGGCCCTGCTGCGGGATCCCGAGATGGCGGCGACTCAGCTCTTCCCCCCCACCCTGGGGGAGTGGCACCAACCCGGGCTGACCCCGCTCGCCCATGACGTCAAGGCGGCCCGGGCGGCCTTGGCGGCGGCCGGCTGGCTGCCGGGGGCGGATGGCGTGCTGCGCAAGGGGGAAGATCGCTTCGCCCTGACCCTGCGCACCTTCCCGGATCGCCCGGAACTGCCGCTGCTGGCCACGGCACTGCAGGCGCAGTGGAAGGCGGTGGGGGTGGATTTCAAGGTGGCGGTGGGCAACTCGAGCGAGATCCCGGCCGGTCATCAGGACGGCTCGCTCCAGCTCGGTCTCTATGCCCGCAACTATGCCCTGGTGCCGGATCCCCTGGTCACCCTGCTGGGGGATTTGGCGCCCGCCGGTGCCGACTGGGGGGTGATGAACTGGCACTCCCCGGCCATGACGCAAACACTGACCCGCCTTGCCACGCAAACCTTGTCGCCTGCAGACGCCGCCGCGGCACGCCGTGACATCGCCACGACGCTGCAGCAGGAGCTGCCCCTCCTGCCCATCGCCTGGTATCGCCAGAGCGCGGCGGTCAGCCGTGAGCTGAAGGGCTTTGAACTCGATCCCCAGGAGCGCAGCTACCGTCTGGACACACTGACATGGAGCGCCCAATGACAGCGACGCCCTTCTCTGCCGTCATGGGGATCCTGGGTCAGCGGCTGGTGCAGGCGCTGATGGTGGCCCTGCTGGTGGCCGGACTCTGCTTTGTGATGGTGCAATCCCTGCCCGGAGACATCGCCTTTCGCATCGCCGCGGGCCGCTATGGCTATGACTATGTCACCGCCGAGGCGGCCAACGCGGTGCGCAATGAACTGGGGCTGGCCGGCTCGGCCCTCTCCCGTTTCGGCGACTGGCTGGGCGCCCTGCTGCAGGGGGATCTCGGCAGCTCCCTGGTGACCGGGGCACCTGTGGCCAGCGAGGTGGGCCACCACCTGGGGGCCACCCTGTCCCTGGCGCTCGCCGCCGTGGTGCTGGCCCTGGTGGTGGCGCTGCCCCTTGGCAGCCTGAGCGCCCTGCGTCCGGGGGCATGGTGCGATCGCCTGACCCTGGGCTGGAGCGTGCTGATGCGCGCGCTGCCCCCCTTCCTGCTCGGCCTGGTGCTCATGGTGCTGCTCTCGGTGGAGCTGGGTTGGGTCAGCGCCGCCGGTCACGGGGAGGGGAGCAACCTGCTGTTGCCCGCCCTGACCCTGGGGCTGGGGCTCTCGGGGGTACTCTCCCGGGTGGTGCGCGAGAGCGTGCTCGCCGTGGTGCAGTCCGGCTATTACCGCTTCGCCCTCACCAAGGGGCTCTCGCCCGCCCGGGTCTTCAGGCGTCACGGCCTGCGCAACAGCGGGGTCAGCGTCATCGCCTATACCGGCGTGCAACTGGTGCTGCTTATCGAAGGGGTAGTGGTGGTGGAGAGCCTGTTCGCCTGGCCCGGCATCGGCCATGCCCTGGTGCACGCGATCTTCTGGCGCGACATCCCCATGGTGCAGGGCACCGTGCTGGTGCTGGCGGCGCTGTTCGTGCTGCTCAATACCCTGACGGATCTGCTCTGTCTCGCCATCGATCCCCGCGGTCCCAAGGAGTCCTGATCATGTCTTTCTCTGTCAAGGCGGGAGCAAGCCTGCTCCTGCTGGTGGTGCTGTTTGCCCTGCTGGGCCCAATGCTCTGGCCTGACCCCGCCGCCCAGGATCTGGTGCAGTTCCTGGCCGACCCCTCCTGGCAGGAGCCGCTCGGGCGCGATCAGATGGGGCGCAGCCTGATGGTGCGCCTCGCGGCTGCGACCCGGCTCTCCCTGCTGCTGGGGATCTTGTGCGTCATCACCGCGGCCCTGCTGGGATCCTTGCTGGGCTGGCTCTCGGCCTGGCGCGGTGGCTGGGTCGACGGCCTGCTGCGCAGCCTGGCCGACGGCGTGCTGGCCCTGCCGAGCCTGCTGCTGGTGCTGCTCTTCTCCGCCATGGCCCAGGGGGGCTTCGCCATCCTCTATATCGGGCTGGCCATGGCCCAGTGGGTGGAGTACTACCGGGTGGTGCGGGCCCGCAGCCGGGTGCTGCTCGTCTCGCCCCAGGTGGAGGCCTCCCGCCTGCTGGGATTTGGCAACGGCCACATAGTGCGGCGCCACCTCTGGCCCGAGCTCGCCCCCCAGCTGCTCACCATGATGGCCTTCGGCCTAGCCGGGGCCATCCTCACCCTCTCCACCCTTGGCTTCGTCGGAGTGGGCATGCAGCCGCCCACCCCTGAGCTCGGCCTGATGATGACGGAGGCGCTGCCCCACTATCAGGAGGCGCCCCGCCTGCTGCTGGCTCCCATCCTGGTGATGGGGCTGATGCTGCTGGCCCTGGTGCTGCTCAACCAGGGGCGCAGTCCCCACACCCCATCCGCACAAGGAGTGACCCCATGACGGCCATTCATATCAAGGGCCTGCAGGTGGATGACGGCCGGCAGACCCTGTTGCAGGCGCTGGATCTCACCCTGCACCCCGGCACCGCTCTGACCCTGATCGGGGAGAGCGGATCGGGCAAATCCCTGCTGGCCCATGCCCTGATGGGGACGCTGCCGACCCCCCTGCGCGGTCGGGGCGAGATGGTGTCGGGTGGCCGGCGCCACAGCCTGGCCGAACCCCAGGCCCTGCGCGCCCTCTGGGGACGGGAGCTGGCCATGCTGCCCCAGGAGCCGGTGCTGGCGCTGGACCCCACCATGGGGCTGCTTGCCCAGGTGGAGGAGGGGTGGCTGCCAGGGGGCGAGGAGGCCCGATCGCGCGCCCGCGCCGCCCTCGAGCGGCTGGGGCTGGCGGGGCGAGAGCGCCACCTCCCGCACCAGCTCTCCGGGGGTATGGCCCAGCGCGCCGCCTTTGCCGCCGCCACCCTGGGGCAGGCCCGTCTGCTCATCGCCGACGAGCCCACCAAGGGGCTCGACAGCCGGGCCGCTGCCAGGCTGCAAACATTGCTCCAGGGCTATCTGACCGAGGGGCGTCACCTGCTGACCATCACCCATGATCTCTCCCTGGCCCGGGCGCTGGGGGGCTGGGTGCTGGTGGTCAAGGGGGGGGAGATAGTGGAGCAGGGGCCCGCCGAGCGGGTGCTGCATCAGCCGACCCATGCCTACAGCCGCGCCCTGCTGGCGGCAGAGCCCTCCGCCTGGCCCGAGGCGACCGCCCCCGCCACCGGCGACTGGCTCATCCGGGGAAGCGGGCTTGCCATGGGCTACGGGGAGCAGACCCTGTTCGCGGGGCTGGATGTGTCGCTGGCGCAGGGGGAGCGGCTCGCCATCATGGCGCCGAGCGGCGCGGGCAAGAGCACCCTCGGCAACCTGCTGCTGGGATTGCAGCGCCCCCTGCGAGGGGAGGTGCTGCGCCGGGAGGGCATAGCGCCCCACCGCTGGCAGAAGCTCTACCAGGATCCGGTGCAGGCCTTCGCCGGCCGGGTCCCCCTCGCCACCCAGTTTGACGACGTGCTGCGTTTGCACAGGCTGCCTCGCCAGCCCCTCACCGACTATCTGGCGCGGCTCGGCCTCGACGAGCGGCTGCTGGCCCGGCTGCCGAGCCAGGTCTCCGGGGGGGAGCTGCAGCGGCTGTCGCTCATTCGGGCCCTGCTGCTGCGCCCCGTGCTGCTGTTTGCCGACGAGCCCAGCTCCCGGCTCGATCCCCTGAGCCAGCAGCAGACCATCGCCTGCCTGCTGGGGGAGCTGGGGGAGATAGGCTGCGCCCTGCTGCTGGTGACCCACGACGAGGCACTGGCGGGCAAGGTGGCCGGGCGCTGCCTGCGGCTGGGGGAACCCCATCCCGCTCCAGCGGCAGCGCCGCCGCTGGCGCGGGCCGGGTGAGGTTGGAGGCCAATACGACGGACGGGGCATCTGCCCCGTCATATTAGAAAAACTAAGCCAAGCCGATTACAAAGATTCGTTCGTGTTTCGTGATCCGAATCACTAACATGGCGGCCATGAAAGGGAGCTGATCTGCTCCCTGTCAGCCCGGGTCCTCCGGGTTGCCACTACTCATCCAGATCTGACAATCACTCCTCCCTCGCGGTGAGGAGCGCCCTGCTTTTGATGTCGTGGAGCGCACATGAATCGGCACAGCTTTTATCCCCTGTTTTTCCTGACCATCCTCATGGTCGCCGTGGGCCAGATGACCCAGACCCTCTATGTCCCCTCCATCCCTGTGATGGCGGTGGATCTGGGGGTGAGCTCCGCCTCCTTGCAGGCGGTGATGGCCTGCTATCTCATCCCCTACGGCCTCTCCCAGTTTGTCTATGGCCCCGTCTCGGACAAGTGGGGGCGCCGCCCCGTGCTGCTGGTCGGCATGATGGTGTTTCTGCTGGGGACCCTGACCATACAGCTGATCCCGACGGCGACGGCCCTGCTGGTGGGCAGCTTCATTCAGGGGCTGGGCACCGGGGCCGGTGGCGCCATGAGCCGCACCCTGATGCGGGATCGCTACAGCGGCGCCGAGCTCAACCGCGCCAACAGCCTGGTGAGCATGGGGGTGATCTTCTCCCCCCTGCTGGCCCCCGTGCTGGGGGGCTGGCTCACCGAGCTGCTTCACTGGCGCGCCGGTTACTGGTTCCTGTTCGGCTTCGGCGCCCTGACCACGCTGGCGCTGCTGGCCTGGTTCGTCGAGACCCTGCCGAGGGAACGTCGTCAGCCGCTGCGGGTGCGGGCGGCCTATCGCCACGTGCTCGGCAACCCGCGCTTTCAGGGCAACCTGCTCTGTCTGATGGCCACCTTCGCGGGGCTGGCGGTGTTCGAGGCGGCGGCCGGGGTGCTGCTGGGCGACGTGCTCAAGCTGAGTGCCCGCACCGTCAGCGTCTTGTTCGTGCTGCCGCTGCCCGGCTACCTGTTTGGCGCCTGGCTCTCGGCCCGCCTCAGCTTTCGCCTGAGCCAGGGCAGGTTGATGCGCCTTGGCATCGCCTTCCTGGCCCTGGGGGCCCTCATCATACTGGTGCCCGGGCTGCTGGGGGTGGTGAACGCGGCCTCCCTGGTGGGGGGCGCCGCCGTCTACTTCATCGGCAGCGGCATCCTCTACCCCACCGCCACCTCCTGCGCCATCGAACCCTTCCCGGGTCAGGCGGGCACCGCCGGTGCCATCCTGGGGGGCATGCAGAACCTGGGGGCCGGCGTGGTGACCCTGCTGGCCGCGAGCTTCCCCATGCAGGGGCAGCTGGGGCTCGGCATCATCATGACCCTGATGGTACTGATCGTCGCCCTGAGCTTCGCCTGGCTGCGCCACCACGGCGCCCCCCACGAGCAGATGGCGATCTGACGCCACCGGGTGCCTCCCATACTTGAGCCCGCCATTGGCGGGCTTGTTTTTTTGCGGGATACGGGGTCAAGGGGCGTCTGTCGCCGGCGCGCGTCAGGGGGAGAGGGGGGCCTCCTGGGTCAGATCGAGAAAGGCCCGCATGGCGGGGGTGATGCTGTGCTGGCGCGTCATGAAGACGGTGCGACCCGCCTCGAGGGGCTCGAGGGGATGGCAGACGAGATCCGCGAGCTGGCTGGCGGAGTGGGCGAGGCCGGCGCTGACGACGGCCCAGCCCAGGCCGTGGCGCACGGCGCTCACCAGATGGAACAGGGAGTCGGTCTCCAGCACCAGGTCCAGCGTGATCCCGGCCCGCTCGGCGGCGAGATCCAGGTAGGCGCGAAACTGCATGGTGCGACTGGGCAGCACCAGGGGTCTGTGTTGCAGGCTGGCCAGGGTCATGGGGCCCGTCTGGGGCAGTGCATTGGCCCGGCTCATCAGCACCGCCATCCGGTTGTCACCTTGGGGATAGAGATGAAAGGCGCGCTTGCCACCCCCCAGGGGATCGTCAAATCCCAGCCCTATGTCGCACTGGTGCAGCTCCAGCTGGGCGATGAGCGCCTCGTTGCTGAGCACCGCCAGGCGGATCACGATATCTGGGTAGCGCTGCTTGCACCGGGCGATGAGCGGCATGATGTCGACATTGGACTGGGGCACTATGCCGATGCGCAGGGTGCCGGACAGCTCGCCATGAAACAGTGCCAGCTCCTGCTTGAGCGCCTCCTGCTCCAGCAGCATCCGCTCGGCGTAGCGGCGCACCAGCTCGCCGGCCTCGGTGAGGGCGACGAACTGGCTGGTGCGCACCACCAGATCGGTGCCGACGTTCTTCTCCAGGGCCGTGATGCTGGCCGACAGGGTGGGCTGGGTGATGTGGCAGGCCTTGGCGGCCTTGGCAAAGTGGCGGTGTCTGGCCAGTTCATGAAAATAGTGCAGCTGCTTGATGTTCATGGCGAGGGGGCGACGAGGGGAGAATGGCGTTAAAAATTAATCAATTGAAATCGCAAGGTCAATAGAATGACTCTATCGGGATATAGATTTATTTCATTGGTTTTGCACCGCATGGCTCTCTAAACTTGAATGCAATCTGCATTTTTAGGTCAACCCTTATGCCCGAATACAGTCCCGTCCCGGCCTTGCCCCCGCTGGATCATCTGGTGGAGGAGGTGGCGGTTGCCATCAACGTCAATGGCATCAACCATGCCGTGATGATGGCGACCCCGGACGATCTGGACGACTTCGCCATCGGCTTTCTGTTTGGCGAGTCCATCATCGCCCACAATCACGAGGTGCATGATATCCGGGTCGCCACCGCAGAGCAGGGGCTGGTGCTGGATGTGACCATCGCCAATCGCTGCCTGGCCCGGCTCCAGTCGCGCCGACGCAGGTTGACCGGGGCGACCGGCTGCGGCATCTGCGGGGTGGAGGCCGTCGAGCAAGCCTTTCCCGAGGTGATCCCGCTGCCCCCTGTGCCTCCCCTGGATGGCGAGCTGCTGGCCGGATTGCGACCGCAGATAGCCCGCTGGCAGCTCAAGGGGCAGCGCCACGGGGCCCTCCATGCGGCGCTGGCCCTGGATGGGCAGGGACGGATCCTGCACTGCCGGGAAGATATCGGGCGCCACAATGCCCTCGACAAACTGATCGGCCTGCTGCTGCGCCGGCAACTGGCCTGCGACACCCTGGTGGTGACCAGCCGCTGCGGCAGCGAGCTGGTGCAAAAGGCGGCCCAGTACGGCGCCCGCCACCTGGTCTGTCTCGCTTCCCCCAGCCAGCTGGCGGTCAGGCTGGCCCTCAAATACCACCTCAATGTCGTCCATATCCCCAAACTTGATGCCCCGGTCAGCTATTCCAGCTATTCCCCGGCAGATCCCATCGGAGCGTGCCATGAGCCATATTGACAAGCCTGCCAAAGCAGGTGGTTTTTCCTCCCTGCAATCCACCATGAAGCAGGTACTGCGCAGCCAGAAGACCCGGCAGAACATCAAGAACCTGCTGAGGGTCAACCAGACCCATGGCTTCGACTGCCCGGGCTGCGCCTGGGGGGACAATGACCATGGCGCCTTCCAGTTCTGCGAGAACGG
Source organism: Aeromonas crassostreae (assembly GCF_054052445.1). Classification (NCBI taxonomy): domain Bacteria; kingdom Pseudomonadati; phylum Pseudomonadota; class Gammaproteobacteria; order Aeromonadales; family Aeromonadaceae; genus Aeromonas; species Aeromonas crassostreae. The sequence goes on from NZ_JBSTYM010000003.1 coordinate 42,605, forward strand.
CGCCAAGGCGGTGGCCTGGGAGTCCACCGGCAAGACGGTGGGGGCCGAGTTTTTTGCGGCCCACTCGGTGCGCCAGCTCGCCAGGCAGAGCGACTACTGGCTGGAGTATCAGGGGCGATTGACCGAACCCCTGCGCTACAACCCGGCGACCGATCACTATGAGCCGGTGAGCTGGGACGACGCCTTTGCGCTGATTGCCGACACCCTCAAGGGGCTGGCCAGCCCGGACGAGGTGGAGTTCTACACCTCGGGGCGGGCCAGCAACGAGGCTTCTTATCTCTATCAGCTGTTTGGCCGCCTGTTTGGCACCAACAACTTCCCCGACTGCTCCAACATGTGCCACGAGGCGAGCGGGGTGGCGCTGACCCAGTCGGTCGGCGTCGGCAAGGGCACTGTGGTGCTGGATGACTTCGATCGGGCCGACGCCGTGTTCGTCTATGGCCAGAACCCGGGCACCAACCATCCCCGCATGATGAACGCCCTGCGCAAGGCGGCGAAAAACGGCTGCAAGATCGTCAGCTTCAACAACTTGAAAGAGGTGGCCCTCGAACGCTTCGCCAGCCCCCAGAGCCCGCTGGAGCTGCTGACCCCGGCGGCTACCACCATCAGCCATCAATACCTGACCCCCAAGCTGGGTGGGGACATGGCCGCCATCCGCGGCATGGCCAAATACCTGCTGGAACAGGCGCCGGAAGCGGTGGACAGAGACTTCATCGCCCGCCATACCCGCCACTTCGATGAGTATGAGGCGCAGGTGCGCGCCACCGGTTGGGACGAGATAGAGCTGCAGTCCGGCCTGACCCGCGACGAGATAGTGCAGGCGGCCCGGGTGTTTGGCGCAAGTTCGCGCGTCATCAGCTGCTGGGCCATGGGGCTGACCCAGCATCTGCACTCGGTCGACACCATTCGCGAAGTCGTCAACCTGCACCTGATGCGCGGCCAGCTGGGCAAGCCGGGGGCGGGGCTCTGCCCGGTGCGTGGCCACAGCAATGTGCAGGGCAACCGCACCATGGGCATCAACGAAAAGCCGACCTCGGCCTTTATCGAGCGCCTCGAGCGCCACCTGCAGGTGAGCCTGCCCAAGGCCCCTGGCCACAACGTTCATGAGGCGCTCAAGGCGCTGCACGAGGGCAGGAGCAAGGTGCTCGTCTGCCTGGGGGGCAACCTGGCGGCGGCGGCGCCCGATACCGCGTTTACCTGCACGGCGATGAAGCGGGCCGAGCTCAATGTGCAGATCAGCACCAAGCTCAACCGCAGTCACCTGCAGGTGGGCAAGGCGGCGCTGATCCTGCCCTGCCTCGGTCGCACCGAGCTGGACATCCAGCGCACCGGCAACCAGCAGATCACGGTGGAGGACACCTTCAGCATGGTGCACGCCTCGACCGGGGCGGCCGAGCCGGTGTCGCCGCTCTGCCTGTCGGAGACCGACATAGTGGCGCGCATGGCCCATGCCACCCTGGGCCGCGAGCGGGTCGACTGGCTCGCCCTGCGCGATGACTACGGCCGCATTCGCTGCCTTATCGAGCAGACCATCGCCGGCTTTGCCGATTTCAACGCCCGCATCCAGCAGCCGTGCGGTTTTCATCTGGAGAACGCCGCGGCGCTGCTGACGTGGAATACCGCCAGCGGCAGCGCCGAGTTTCGGGCAAGCCGTTTGCCGCGCTCCGTGCTGCCGGAGTGTACCCGCCACGCCGAACAGATGAGCGATCAGCCGGTGCTCTTGCTGCAGAGCCTGCGCTCCCACGATCAGTACAACACCACCATCTACGGCATGGATGATCGCTATCGCGGCATCAAGGGCCAGCGCAACGTGGTGTTCATGAACGAGGCGGACACGCGCCAGCTGGGCGTTGAGGAGGGGACGCGCGTCGACCTGGCCGCCATCTGCAACGATGGCCGCGAGCGCCGCGTGACCGGTTTTGTGGTGGTGATCTACGAGATACCGAGGGGCAACATCGCCGCCTACTACCCCGAGACCAACCCGCTGGTGCCCATCGACAGCATAGGAGAGGGCTCCTTTACCCCCACCTCCAAGTCCATCCCCGTGCTGGTGACCGCCTCCCGCGCCGAGGAGGCGCTGCTGCGAAGCCGCTGAGGGAAGGGGCGGCCGGTGCGGGGCCGCGGCCAAAAAGAAAAAGCCCGTCACGCAGGTGACGGGCTTTTTGCTGTTGGTACCCCGGAGATGCCGTTGCCGGTTTGGGCCCTTGAACCGTTGGTTCAAGGCGGGAATCGAATCTGACCGCAGGCTTCTCGGTCGTGCCGAGCATGCGCAATAGCCAGAAGGCCGATCCCCTGTTGGGTATGATTATCGGCTCGGGGACTTGAACCGGCTGACAAACACTCCAGGGAATTTTAAAACGGGTCGCGAATTAAGGCTGCTCGCCCTCTTCGTCGCTGACGACACCACTTTGTTCACTGCTGTCGCCATAGTGACCGTGCTCGATCAGTGCCGCCTCTATGGTGCGTTGCAGCATCTTGATCCGCTTGTCCATGGTCTCAGAGTATTGGTGGTTCTTCTCTTTTTCAAGGCAAAGCTCGTGGCAAAAGTTGAGCGCCGCCATGATGGCCAGCTGCTCGTTGCTGGAGACCTTGGAGCGCTGACGCAGCTCCACAAGCTTGCTGGATAACTGGTCGGCGGCCTGGCGCAGGGCATCCTGCTGTCCCAAGGGACAAGATACCTTGTAGGGACGTCCCAAGACGACGATTTCTACGGCCTCTGTGCTCATGCCTTCCTCAATACGGCGGGATTGTTTCCGCCCTTATCCGTGTGGACAACTGGCCGGGACTATATAGCGCAGATGCAGAAGTTTCAAGGCCTTGCTGGCTCTGACCGGGTGAGAATGCTAGGATCTTCGCCATCAATTCCGGCTATTTGACTGAACTTTGAGCGGATCCCAGATGAGCAAGACAACCCCCCCCAATTACGCGGCCCTGGCCGACCTGATGGAGCAGCACGAGCTGATGGCCACGGCGGTAGAGGCCCATGGCGTTATCTGCGGCCTCGTCTGCGGTGGCGTGGCCCTGGATGACAAGAGCTGGCTGGCGCCGTTCAACGACCTGGTCAACGATGGTTTCGGCCTGCCGGCCCAGGTGCGCCAGGCGATGTCGGAGCTCTACCAGAACGCCATCGAGAGCCTGATGGCTCAGAAGGGGGTGGAGCTGTTGCTGCCCGGCGACGATGCCCCCCTGGACGAGCGCATCGATGCCCTGGTGGATTGGTCCCAGGCCTTCCTGGCCGGATTTGGCGTGGTGCAGCAGGAGCTCTCCAAGGCCTCCGAGGAGCTGCAGGAGATGATCCAGGATATCGCCAACATCACCCAGGTCTCGGACGAGTTCGATCAGGAGGACGACGAGAACGAGGCGGCCTTCCTGGTGCTCTACGAGCACGTCAAGCTGGGGGTCATGATGAGCTTCGAGGAGTTTGGCAAGCGCCCGGATACCCCGGTCGCGCCGCCCACCCTGCACTGATCCCAGCCCGCCCGGGGATCCCAGGACGGGGCCACCGCGCCCCGTCGGGCTGCCCGGGCTGGCGGCGGTGGCCATTTTTGCCCGTGGCCTCCCATTGCGCCTGGGGCAACTGTGATAGCATGCCCCCACGTTTTATCGGATTCTCTTCATCCCATGTCTCACATCGATCCGACAGTTCCTCCTTCATTGCAGGCCGACGTCACCCTGGTCGGCGGCGCCATGAGCGGCGCCGTGCTGGCCCTGGCCCTGGCCGCCCTGCGTCGCCCCGATGGCACCCCTCTGCAGATAGTGCTGCTGGAGGCGAGCGCCCCCGAGCAGGGCCCCCATCCCGGTTTCGATGCCCGCGCCATCGCCCTGGCCGCCGGCAGCTGCGAGGCCCTGGCCCGTCACGGGATCTGGCCCAGGCTCGCTCCCCATGCCAGCCCCATCACCCAGATCCACGTCTCCGACAAAGGCCACCCGGGCCAGACCCGGCTGACGGCGGCGGAATACGGCTTGCCCGCCCTGGGCCAGGTGATCGAGCTCAGCGCCGCCGGTCAGGCCCTGCAGGAGGCCATCGCCCAGACGGCCAACATTCGCATGCTCTGCCCGGTGCAGCTCACCGCCGTCATCCCCGGGGAGCAGGCCGTCGACCTGATCCTGGCATCGGGGCAGTCGATCTCGACCCGGCTGCTGGTGGCGGCCGATGGCGGCCACTCCTTCGTGCGCCAGGCCCTCAAGATCCCGGTGCGCCGCCACGACTACGGCCAGAGTGCGGTGATTGCCACGGTGAAAACCGCCGAGGATCCCGCCGGACGCGCCTTCGAGCGTTTCACCCGGGGGGGGCCTTTGGCGCTGCTGCCGATGCAGCAAGGGCTCAGCTCCCTGGTGTGGAGCCTGCCGGGGGACGAGGCAGAGACCGTCATGGCCCTCGATGACCAGGGGTTTCTCGACCGGCTGCAGCAGGCCTTCGGCTGGCGGCTCGGCCGCTTCCTGCGCACCGGGGTACGCCACTGCTACCCGCTGGCGCTCACCGCCGCCGACTATCCCCTGGGCCAGCGCACCGTGCTGGTAGGCAACGCCGCCCATCTGCTGCACCCTATCGCGGGGCAGGGCTTCAACCTCGGCATGCGCGACCTCGATGCCCTGTGCGCCGCCCTCTGCCATGCCCTGATCCTGGGGGAGGACATTGGCGGCTACCCGGTGCTCGCCCGCTACTGGCAGTGTCGCCAGGGCGATCAGGAGGCGACCATCTGGCTCACCTCCTCCCTGGCCCGGCTCTTCTCCAATGACCTGGCCCCCCTGGTGGCCGGTCGCAACCTGGCCCTCGCCCTGATGGCGCGGCTGCCCTGTCTCAAGGAGCCCCTGGCGCGCCAGACCCTGGGATTCCAGCCCCCGTTTCCTGCCCGCAAGGAGTAAGCCATGGCCCATTACGATCTGATCATTGTGGGGGGCGGCATGGTGGGGCTGGCCCTCGCCGCCGCCCTGAAAGAGAGCCGCCTGCGGGTCGCCATCGTCGAGGGGCAGCTGCCCGACCCGCAGCTGGGGGAGGCGCCGGACAACAGGGTCAGTGCCCTGAGCCTGGCCAGCCAGCAGATCCTGCGCGGGGTCGGCGCCTGGCAGGGGATCTGCGCCCGCCGCCTGCAGGGCTACGGCCGGATGCAGGTGTGGGAGCGCGACAGCTTCGCCCGCATCGAGTTCGATGCCGCCCGTCTCGGGCTGGCGCACCTTGGCCACATCGCCGAGAACCGGGTGATCCAGCTGGCGCTGCAAGAGGCCATCGCCCACCAGCGCCATATCGAGCTGCTGGCCCCCGTCAGCGCCAATGCCCTGAGCCTGGGGCCCGATAGCGCCCTGCTGACCCTGAGCGATGGCCGCGTGCTGTCGGCCAGGCTGGTGGTAGCCGCCGATGGTGCTCACTCCTGGGTGCGCAAGCAGGCCGACATTCCGCTCACCAGCTGGGATTATGGTCATCACGCCCTGGTGGCCACGGTGCGCACGGGGGAAGCCCACGGCGCCGTGGCGCGCCAGATCTTCACCCCCGAAGGGCCGCTCGCCTTCCTGCCCCTGTGGCAGCCGGATCTCTGCTCCATCGTCTGGTCGGTGTCCGCGGCGCGGGCCGAGGCGCTGTGCGCCCTGGATGAGGAGGCGTTCAACCGCCAGCTCACGGCGGCGTTCGATGCCAGGCTCGGCCTGTGCAAGGTGGAGGGGGCGCGCAGTGCCATCCCCCTCACCGCCCGTTATGCCCGCGACTTTGCCCGGGAGCGGCTGGTGCTGGTGGGGGATGCCGCCCACACCATACATCCCCTGGCGGGGCAGGGGGTCAACCTGGGGTTGCAGGACGCCGCCGCCCTGGCGCAGAGCCTGCTGGCCACGCTCGCCAGGGGCAAGGACATAGGGGCCCTGGCGGAGCTGCGCAGCTATGAGCGTTGGCGCAAGACGGAGGCCGCCCGCATGCTGGCGGCCATGGAGGGGCTCAAGCGGCTGTTCGGGGGGAGTCATCCCCTCAAGAAACTGGTGCGGGGCCTGGGGCTGAACGGGGTCGATGCCATGGCACCGCTCAAGCAGAGCCTGATCCGCAGCGCCATGGGGCTGGAGGGGGAGCTGCCGGCCCTGGCCCTGGGGGCGAGGGCATCCTTGGCTGAAAAAAACTAATCCTAGTCGCCATATTTAACAATAAAAGTAATCCGAGAGGCTGGTGTGCTCATCTGAGCCGTCAGCCTTTAATATGGGAAGGTGGCGAAACGTTTTCCTCTAAATTGTGACGAGACGGTAAAAATCAAAATTTAACTCTGTAAAATGCCGGTCAATACTGTTTTTTCCGCTGTTTTTGTCATAGTGTTTGGCCGCTATCAGCATGTTGTGGATTAGTTTTTTTTAAGCAGCGCTTCGCAGCGCTTGTCTTATAATCCGCGCCATCGAAGGAACCAGTCCCGCGTCGCCCCCAGGGAGGCCGGGAGCGAGCCCAGGCCCAGTGGCCGCCGGCCCAAGCCGCTCAAGGTGGGGCTGAGCCGGTCCAGGTTTTAAGGAAAAAACAGCGATGACCCAGACTACCGTATTGCACCCCAAGCACCTGGAAGCCGGCGCCAAGATGGTCGATTTTCACGGCTGGGAGATGCCCATCAACTACGGCTCCCAGCTGGAGGAGCACCACGCGGTGCGCACCCAGGCGGGCATGTTCGACGTCTCTCACATGACCATCGTCGATTTGACCGGCGAGCGGGTGAAAGCCTTCCTGCAATATCTGCTGGCCAACGACGTGGCCAAGCTCACCACCCCGGGCAAGGCGCTCTACAGCGGCATGCTGGCCGAAGATGGTGGCGTCATCGATGACCTCATCACCTATTACCTTGGCGACACCTTCTATCGCATGGTGGTCAACTCCGCCACCCGTGAAAAGGATCTGGCCTGGATCCGCCGGCATGCAGCGCCCTTCGCGGTGACGGTGACCGAACAACCCGAGCTGGCCATGATTGCCGTGCAGGGCCCCGAGGCCAAGACCCTGGTTGCCAAGGTGTTCACCCCCGAGCAGAACGCCGCCGTGGCCAGCATGAAGCCCTTCTTCGGGGTGCAGGCCGGGGATCTCTTCATCGCCACCACGGGTTACACCGGTGAAGAGGGATACGAAATCGTGGTGCCAGAGCACCAGGCCTGCGATCTGTGGCAGGCACTGCTGGACGCGGGCGTGGCCCCGTGCGGCCTGGGTGCCCGCGACACCCTGCGCCTCGAGGCGGGCATGAACCTCTATGGCCAGGACATGGACGAGGGGGTCAGCCCGCTCGCCGCCAACATGGCCTGGACCATCGCCTGGGAGCCTGCCGACCGCGATTTCATCGGCCGCGCCGCCCTGGAAGCCCAGAAGGCCGCCGGGGATCAGCCCAAGCTGGTGGGTCTGCTGATGGAGGAGAAGGGGGTGCTGCGTGCCGGCATGCCGGTCAGCTTCACCAGCGCGTCCGGCGCACTCCGGGAAGGGGTGATCACCTCAGGCTCCTTCTCGCCCACACTGGGCCTCTCCATCGCCCTGGCCCGGGTGCCTCGCGACATCGGCGAGCAGGCCCAGGTCGAGATCCGCAAGAAGCTGGTGACCGTACAGGTGACCAAGCCGGCCTTTGTACGCAACGGTCAGAAATTGGTGTAACGTTTAGCGTTTCGGGCCCGGGGCCTGCCCGGGGCCGTTCTGTTCAATGATTCAAGTGAATAAAGGAAGCACAAATGAGCCATATCCCGAGCGAACTGAAATATGCCACTTCCCACGAGTGGATCCGCGTCGAAGCCAACGGCGAGGCCGTGGTCGGCATCACCGAGCACGCCCAGGATCTGCTGGGGGACATGGTGTTCGTTGACTTGCCGGAAGTGGGCAAGCAGGTCGGTGCCGGTGATGACTGCGCCGTGGCCGAGTCCGTCAAGGCCGCCTCCGACATCTACAGCCCGGTGAGCGGCGAGATCATCGCCGTCAACGAAGAGCTGGAAAGCAGCCCAGAGCTGGTCAACTCCGACCCCTACGGCGCCGGCTGGTTGTTCCGCATCAAGCTCGATGACGAAGGCGAGCTCGCCAACCTGCTGGACGCCGACGGCTACCAGAACGTGGTTGACGAAGAGTAATGTCGCCCCGGGCCCTGCATCGCGCGGGGCCCTTTGCTATGGCCCCTCCCATCGCGCGAGGCGGCGCCGGGCCAGCCCCATCCCCCGCGGGCGGCCGCGACCATCAAGAACTGCTATCAGGCATAGCCACTAGGAAATAGGGAAATGACCCAGTCACTGTTTGAACTCGAGCAAAAAACCAATTTTCTGCGCCGCCACATAGGCCCGGGCGAGGGCGAACTGCGCGCCCTGCTGGCCGAGGTGGGGGCCGAGAGCCTGGACGATCTGATTGAGCAGACCGTCCCCGCCGCCATTCGCCGCGATGGCCCTCTGGGCATCGGCGCCCCCATGACCGAAGTGGAGGCCCTGGCCAAGCTCAGGGGCTACGCCGGTCAGAACCAGATCGCCAAGAGCTACATCGGCATGGGCTATCACGACACCCACGTGCCCCACGTCATCTTGCGCAACGTGCTGGAGAACCCGGGCTGGTACACCGCCTATACCCCCTATCAGCCGGAGCTGGCCCAGGGCCGTCTCGAGGCGCTGCTCAACTTCCAGCAGCTGACCCTGGACTTGACCGGCATGGATCTGGCCAGTGCCTCCCTGCTCGATGAAGCCACCGCCGCCGCCGAAGCCATGGCCCTGGCCAAGCGCATGGCCAAGTCCAAGTCCAACCTCTTCTTCGTCGCCGACGACGTCCACCCCCAGGTGATCGACGTGGTGCGCGAGCGCGCCGTCCATTTCGGCTTCGAGCTGGTGGTGGCCCCGGCCGAGCAGGCCTGCGCCGAGGAGGTGTTCGGTGCCCTGTTCCAGTACCCGAGCACCACGGGCAAGGTGACCGACCTGCGTGCCTTGATCGCCGCGGTCCAGGCCCAGAAGGGGCTGGCCTGCGTCAGCGCCGATCTGCTCTCCCTGCTGCTGCTCAAGTCCCCGGGTGAGCTGGGCGCCGACGTGGTGCTGGGCTCGGCCCAGCGCTTTGGCGTGCCCATGGGTTACGGTGGCCCCCACGCGGCGTTTTTCGCCACCCGCGACGCCTACAAGCGTTCCATGCCGGGTCGCATCATCGGCGTCTCCAAGGATGCCCGCGGCAAGAGTGCCCTGCGCATGGCGATGCAGACCCGCGAGCAGCACATCCGCCGCGAGAAGGCCAACTCCAACATCTGTACCGCCCAGGTGCTCTTGGCCAACATGGCGAGCTTCTACGCCGTCTACCACGGCCCGGTGGGACTCAAAACCATAGCAAGCCGCGTCCACCGTCTGACCAGCATCCTGGCCCTGGGGCTGACCGCCAAGGGGCTGATCCTCAAGCATGACAGCTGGTTCGACACGCTCACCGTGCAAACTGCCGACAAGTCGGCGCTGATCGCCAAGGCCGAAGGGGTGGGCATCAACCTGCGCGCCGATCTCGACGGTGCGGTAGGTGTCTCCCTCTCTGAAACCACCACCCGCGCTGATGTGGCCGAGCTGTTCGACCTCTTCCTGGGCCAGGATCACGGTCTGGATATCGAGACCCTGGATGGCAAGGCCCAAACCCATCAGGGCATCCCGGCCGAGCTGCTGCGCACCGACGCCGTGCTGACCCACGAGGTGTTCAACAAGTACCACTCCGAGACCGAGATGCTGCGCTACATCCACCGTCTCGAAGCGAAAGATCTGGCCCTGAACTACGCCATGATTTCCCTCGGTTCCTGCACCATGAAGCTCAACGCCACCGCCGAGATGATCCCGGTGACCTGGCCCGAGTTTGGCAAGCTGCACCCCTTCGCGCCGCTCAAGCAGGCCCAGGGTTACCAGCTGCTGCTGGCGGACCTGGAAGAGTGGCTGGTCAAGATCACCGGCTATGACGCCGTCTGCATGCAGCCCAACTCCGGCGCCCAGGGCGAATACGCGGGCCTGCTCGCCATCAAGAAGTACCACGAGTCCCGCGGCGAAGGGCATCGCGACGTCTGCCTGATCCCGGCCTCGGCCCACGGCACCAACCCGGCCTCCGCCCAGATGGCGGGCCTGAAAGTCATCGTCACCGCCTGCGACAAGTCCGGCAACGTTGATCTCGATGATCTGCGGGCCAAGGCGGCGGAAGTGGGGGACAGGCTCTCCTGCCTCATGGTCACCTATCCCTCCACCCACGGGGTGTACGAGGAGACCATCAAGGAGGTGTGCGACATCGTTCACCAGTATGGCGGTCAGGTCTACCTGGACGGCGCAAACATGAACGCCCAGGTGGGTGTCACCGCCCCCGGCTTCATCGGTGCGGACGTCTCCCACCTCAACCTGCACAAGACCTTCGCCATCCCCCATGGCGGCGGCGGTCCCGGCATGGGCCCCATCGGTGTCAAGCAGCATCTGGCGCCGTTCGTGGCCGGCCACGCCGTCATCAAGACCGGCAAGGAGAGCCGCGACAATGGCGCCGTCTCCGCCGCGCCGTTCGGCTCGGCCAGCATACTGCCCATCAGCTGGATGTATATCGCCATGCTGGGGGACGAGGGACTCAAGAAGTCCACCCAGGTGGCCATCCTCAACGCCAACTACCTGGCCAAGAAGCTGGGGAGCGCCTTCCCCGTGCTCTACACCGGTCGCAACCATCGCGTCGCCCACGAGTGCATCCTGGACATACGCCCGCTCAAGGAAGTCTCGGGGATCAGCGAGATGGACGTGGCCAAGCGCCTGATGGACTACGGCTTCCACGCGCCGACCATGAGCTTCCCGGTGGCGGGCACCCTGATGGTCGAACCGACCGAGTCCGAGTCCAAGGCCGAACTGGATCGCTTCATCGAAGCCATGACCGCCATTCGCGCCGAGATGGACAAGGTGCAAGAAGGGCACTGGAGCCTGACCGACAACCCCCTGGTCAATGCGCCCCACACCCAGGACGATGTGATGGACGAGCAGTGGGGCCGCGCCTACACCCGCGCCGAGGCGGTCTTCCCCTCCAGCGCCGTGCGTGCCGCCAAGCTGTGGCCCTCGGTCAACCGCATCGATGACGTCTACGGCGATCGCAACCTGTTCTGCTCCTGCATCCCGACCGAGGATTACGTCGGGGAGTGAGGCAGCTGATCACGGCCATTCAAGTTGGAAACCGTGACATTGACGTTGGAAACACAAAGACCCTGCATCGCAGGGTCTTTCTATTTGTGCTGTGCATGTTGTGCATTGATTGCGCAATATAAGTGACGCTGGTTAGCGCCGATGGCCCGCTCGCGGTCGGCTCTTTATAGCGATCATGGCGATAGAGGCAAAATGCGAGCTGGCACTATTGACGCACCTGCGCCAGTTGCGACAGACTGCCGCCGCATCATTGGCGATAACGCGATGTTTTGTGAACTTGCCGCGGCTTGCCACCCTCTGTGTCGGATTTCACTCTCAGTGTCGGGCTTTAACCCGTGCCGCAAGATCCCATTGCTATCCGATGCTGGCAACCCAGCAGGTCATCATCACCATGCGCAAAGCGCAGCCGCTGCTGCAACACGAACTGCAACGCAGCAACGAACAGAGCCGAACAGCGCTCGAAAAAGAGTGCCTGCCATGGCGGCCAGCGGGCTTGAACGATCACTCCAGCACCCCGCTCAAGCGCCAGCGCTTTCCCGTTTATCCGGCCACTGCCCAAGGAATTGTGACTTATGACTACCTCGATAAACCAGGACGATATCAACAAGGCCCTCTGGTCTGCCTGCGATACCTTCCGGGGCACCATCAGCGCCGATACCTATAAAGACTTCGTGCTTACCATGCTGTTCCTGAAATACATCTCAGATGTCTGGCAGGATCACTACGACGGCTATCAGGCGCAGTACGGTGACGCGCCGGAGCTCATTGAAGAGATGCTTAAAAACGAGCGCTTCGTGCTGCCCAAACAGGCCAGTTTCTACAGCCTGTTCGAGCGTCGTCACGAGCCGGGCAACGGCGAGCGGATCGATCAGGCGCTGCACGCCATCGAAGAGGCCAATGGCAGCAAGCTCAAAGATGCGGGCAAGAGCGTGTTTCAGGACATCAGCTTCAACACCGACCGCCTCGGCGAAGAGAAGCAGAAGAACACCATACTGCGCCACCTGATGGAAGACTTTGCCAAGGATGAGCTCAACCTCAAGCCCAGCCGGGTCGGCACCCTGGATGTGATCGGCAACGCCTATGAGTATCTCATCAAGAACTTCGCCGCCAGCGGCGGCCAGAAGGCGGGGGAGTTCTATACCCCGCCGGAAGTCTCCGATCTCATCGCCGAGCTGCTGGAGCCGATGCCGGGCGACACCATCTGCGATCCGGCCTGTGGCTCGGGGTCGCTCTTGATGAAGTGCGGCCGCAAGGTGGTGGAAAACCATGGCGAGAAGCGCTACGCCCTCTACGGGCAGGAGGCCATCGGCTCTACCTGGTCGCTGGCCAAGATGAACATGTTCCTGCACGGGGAAGACAACCACAAGATCGAGTGGGGCGACACCATCCGCAACCCCAAGCTGCTGGATATTAACGGCGATCTGATGCGCTTTGATATCGTGACCGCCAACCCGCCCTTTTCGCTGGACAAATGGGGTTATGAGGAGGCGGGGAACGATAAGTTCGGTCGCTTCAAGCGCGGGCTCCCGCCCAAGACCAAGGGAGATTACGCCTTTATCCTCCATATGATTGAAACCCTGAAACCGGCTTCTCGTGGACAAAAAGGCGGCCGCATGGGGGTGGTGGTGCCTCACGGCGTGCTGTTTAGGGGCTCCAGCGAGGGGAAAATTCGCCAGCAGTTGATCGACGAAAACCTGCTCGATGCGGTGATCGGCCTGCCGGAGAAGCTCTTCTACGGCACCGGCATTCCCGCCGCCATCCTGATCTTTAAAAAGCAGAAGGTGGACGACAATGTGCTGTTTATCGACGCCAGCCGCGACTTCAAGGCGGGTAAAAATCAGAACCTGCTGAGCCCGGACAATATCGCCAAAATCGTCGCCACCTATCGCAACGGCGGCAATGTCGATAAATACGCCTATCTCGCCTCGCTTAAAGAGATCAAGGAGAACGACTACAACCTCAATATCCCTCGCTATGTGGATACCTTCGAGGAGGAAGAGGAGATCGATCTGCTGGCGGTACGTGCCGAGCGCGAGCTGCTAAAAACCCAACTGGCCGAGCTGGAAACCGAGATGGCCCAGTATCTGAAGGAGTTGGGATATGGCGCGTAGTTTAGCTAAAGACAGTCTTCCGGCTGGATGGAAATACGATCTATTAGACAAATTTTCAACCCGTTGTAGCGGTCATACGCCTAGTAAATCTTTTCCGCAGTACTGGAATGGAGGCATTAAATGGATTTCTCTGGCAGATAGCCACCGCTTAGACCAAGGCTATGTTCATCAAACTGATAATGAGATATCTGAAGCTGGAATAGCTAATAGTTCAGCGGAGCTGCATCCAGCAGAGACTGTCGTTTTATCTCGCGATGCAGGTATAGGAAAAAGTGGTGTAATGGCTGTGCCTATGGCAGTTAGCCAACACTTTATTGCATGGAAGTGCGACAACAAGGAAATACTAAATAGTTGGTTTTTGTATAACTGGCTTCAGTTGAATAAGGCTGAGTTTGAACGTCAAGCTGTTGGCTCAACCATTAAGACTATTGGGTTGCCGTATTTCAAAAAGTTAAAAATCGCGGTACCACCCTACCCAGAGCAAAATAAAATAGCCCAAATCCTCTCCACTTGGGACAAGGCCATCACCACCACCGAGCAACTGCTGGCCAATAGCCAGCAGCAGAAAAAGGCGTTGATGCAGCAATTACTCACCGGTAAAAAACGCCTAGGTGGATACTCTGGGGCGTTTAAACGATATCACTTCTCCGATCTATTAAAGATAGATGCCAAAAACCTAGGAACAAAAATAGCCCCAGATTTTGCATTTGATTACATATCTCTTTCTGATGTGGAGTTAGGACGGATTGGTTCAGTTTTAGAGCGTCACGTATACAAAAATGCGCCTAGTCGTGCTCGGAGAGTGGTAAAATATGGAGATATTTTACTATCGACTGTTCGACCAAATCTAAAGGGGTTCGCTAAAATTTCTCATCATCATGAGAATTGCATAGCTTCAACAGGGTTTTCTGTTCTTACGCCCAAAAATGGTACCTGTGGTGATTATATATACCACTGCCTTTTTAGTGCTCATATTACTGGGCAAATCAATTCTCTCGTTGTAGGAACAAATTATCCAGCCATTAACTCATCTGATGTGTCTGGTCTCTGTGTTTATTGCCCTTGTTATGATGAGCAAGTTAAAATTTCTGAGATTCTAAATAACTGTGATGCCTCTATCGACGCACTTCAACAGAAACGTGATGCCCTAAAGCAAGAGAAAAAGGCATTGATGCAACAACTGCTGACCGGCAAACGGCGGGTCAAGGTCGAGGAGGCCGCTTAAGATGAACCCACTCATGATAGATGCCGCCGATGAGGCGGAGAACCGCTGGCTGGAAGCGCGCTTGCGCGAATATGGCAACGCCAATGCCATTCGCAACCTCTCCGAGCTGGATGGCTTTCTGACCGCCGTTATCTCCAGCCCACAGCAGCCGCCCATGGACCGCTGGTGGCTCGCCATCTGGGGTGGGGTCGAGCCCGCATGGCGTGATCGGGCCGAGCGGGATCGCTTTATGCAACAGGTGATGATCCAGTTGGCATTCCTCTCCTATGCCCTTACCGAGCAGCATGACGAGTTCGAGCCCATTTTTACCCTTGCCCCCAATATGGAGCCCCCCATCGAGATCGCCAAATGGTGGTGTGCGGGTTATCTGCGCGGCGTGGCATTGGGCAACTGGCCCGAACTACTGCCCGGGCAGCAATCCGAACAAAAATCCGAGCAGGAATCCGCGCTGCAAGAGGCGCTGGCGCTTATTCGCCTGCATGGCAGTGATGAGCAGCTGGCGCAGTTGACCCGTCTCTCGCTGACGCAATACCAACAGAGCGTGGCCGAGGTGGCCCCCGCCGCGCTGCGGCTGCACGGCCATTTTCAGGCCCTGCAGGGGGCAAATACGATGCCGGTAGCCGCACTCGCGTCAGCACTCTCGACCATCCTGCCGGCCAACGCCGCCGCCAAGGTCGGGCGCAATGAGCGATGCCCCTGTGGCAGCGGCAAGAAATTCAAGCAGTGCTGTTTGCACTGAAAGGGGAGCGTGGGATGAACGAAAACGATCTGATCCTCTACACCACAGATGACGGCGAATCCCATCTAGTGCTACGCGAGCTGGGGGGCCAAGTATGGCTAACCCAGCAGGAAATGGCCGAGCTCTACCAGACCAGTAAACAGAACATCGGCAAGCATGCGAAGGCCATCTTGTCAGAGGGGGAGCTGGCTGAGGGGGCAGTTGTAAACCGCAAGTTTACACCTGCCGCCGATGGAAAAGAGTATCTGACACTGCTTTATGCCCTGCCCATGATCGTCGCTATTGGCTACCGGGTGCGTTCGACCCGTGGCACCCAATTTCGGCAGTGGGCCACCCGCACCCTGGGCGAGTATCTGACCAAGGGCTTCGTGATGGATGACGAGCGCCTGAAGAATCCATCGGCCGGCACGTCGATAGCGCCGGATTACTTTGATGAATTGTTGGAGCGGATCCGGGACATCCGTGCCAGTGAGCGGCGCGTCTATCTGCGGGTGCGTGAAATCTTTGCGCTAGCGGCCGACTATCAGCCCTCTTTCAAGGAGACCACCCGTTTCTTTCAGATCATCCAGAACAAGCTGCATTTTGCCTGTTCCGGCCTCACCGCTGCTGAACTTATCCATCAGCGGGTCGATGCCGATAAACCCAATATGGGCCTGATGACCGTCAAGGGAGCAGAGGTTCGCAAGGGTGATATTACCAACGCCAAAAACTACCTGACAGAACGCGAAATCAGGGAACTGAACCGCATCGTCGTCATGTGGCTGGATTTTGCCGAAGATCAGGCCGAGCGGCGCCAGCAGATATTCCTGCAAGACTGGCAGATCAAGCTGGACCAATTCTTGACGTTCAACGATCGTGACATTCTCAGCGGGGCAGGGCATGTCAGCAAGCAGCAAGCAGAAAACAAGGCGGAAGCCGAATACGCGCGTTACGCCAAGCAGCAGCGGCAGTTAAAAGAGCTACAGGGTGAACAGGACATTGCTGCGTTGTTGAAATGGCAGCCGCCAAGCCAAAAGAAGGGCGAGCAATGATACAACCCATCCCGAAATTCCAAGAAGAGTACAGCGCCAAGATCCCGGCCCTGACCCTGCTGACTCAGCTGGGCTGGACCTTTCTCTCCCCGGAGCAGGCGCTGGCGGCGCGGGATGGCAAACCCGATCAGGTGGTGATGCGCCAACAACTGCGCAGCGTGCTGGCCGAGCGCACCTTTGTGTTTGCAGGCAAAACCCATCCGCTGTCAGCCAAATCGGTGGACAATCTGGTGAGCGAACTGTGCAGTCCTGCGCTCAATGAAGGCTTGCAGGCGGCCAACGAGCGGCTCTATAACCACCTGCTCTACGGCATGTCGGTCACCGAGTTTGTCGATGGCAAGAAGGTGAGCCCCACCATCCCCCTGATTGACTGGTATCACCCGCACAACAACCGCTTTACCTTTACCGAGGAGTTTCGAGTCACTCGTTCAGGTGGTATCGGTTCTTCGTTTCAAGAGCATCGCCGCCCCGATATCGTCTGCTTCGTCAACGGCTTGCCCTTGGTAGTGATCGAGGCCAAGCGCCCGGATGGCAACGCCAAAAAAGGGCCGACCATCAAGGAGGGGATCTCCCAGAGCCTGCGCAACCAGCGCCAGGGCGAGATCCCGCTGCTGTTTGCCTATAGCCAGTTGCTGCTCTCCATCAATGGTATCGAGGGTCGATATGGCACCTGCGGTACGCCGGAGACCTTCTGGGCCGCCTGGCGCGAGGAGGACATCGGTGATGGTGCGATGACGGCCATCAAGAATCAGCCGCTCTCATCCGAACAACGCTCTGCCCTGTTTGGCCACCGACCTGCCGCCGATCTGGACTGGTATCAGACGCTGATTGCGGCTGGCGAGCTGGCTGTCAGCGATCAGGACCGCTTGCTCATCAGCCTGCTCTCCCCGGATCGGCTGCTGGAGATGACCCGGCTGTTCACCCTGTTTGACAAGAAGGCGGGCAAGATAGTCGCCCGCTATCAGCAGGTGTTTGGCATCAAGCGCCTTATCGAGCGGATCAATCAAAAAAATGCCACGGGTGGCCGTGAGGGCGGGGTGATCTGGCACACCACCGGCTCGGGCAAGTCGTTCACCATGGTATTCCTTAGCAAGGCGTTGATCCTGCACGACAGTTTGAAACAGTGTCGCCTGCTGGTGGTGACCGACCGGGTGGATCTGGAGAGCCAGCTCAGCAAGACCTTCGCCTCCAGCGGTGAACTCGCTGGCAAGAAAGATAAAGAGGCGGCCATGGCCACCTCGGGCAAGCGTCTGGCGCAGCAGATCGGCAAGGGTAGCGAGCGCATCATCTTCTCGCTTATTCAGAAGTTCAACTCAGCCACCAAGTTGCCGGAATGCATCAACAAGAGCCCGGACCTTATCGTACTGATCGACGAGGGTCATCGCAGCCAGGGGGGCGAGAACCATATTCGCATGAAGCAGGCGCTGCCCAATGCCGCCTTTGTCGCCTTTACCGGTACGCCGCTGCTCAAGGATGACAAGACCACCAACAAGTTTGGCCCCATCGTCCATGCCTATACCATGCAGCGGGCGGCCCTGGACAAGGCGGTGACCCCGCTGCTCTATGAGGAGCGTATCCCCGATCTGGAGGTGAACGAGCGGGCCATCGACAGCTGGTTTGACCGCATCACCCAGGGGTTAAACGAACAGCAGCAGGCCGATCTGAAACGCAAATTCGCCCGCAAGGGCGAGATCTACAGCGCGGAAGATCGCATCAAGCTCATTGCGTTCGATATCGCCAGTCACTTTGCCAATAACATCGACGAGGGGCTCAAGGGTCAGCTGGCCTGTGACAGCAAGGCCTCGGCGGTGCTCTATAAAAAGTACCTCGATGAGGCAGGGCTGTTCGAATCTGCAGTGGTGATGAGCCCACCCGACAGCCGCGAAGGCAACACCGAGGTGGATGAATCGACCACTCCGCTGGTTACCCAATGGTGGAAGGAGAATGTCGGTGCTTTCTTTGGTTCTGGGGATGAGCAGGTGTATTTCAAGGCGCTTATCGAACGCTTTGCCGATGAGAATGACCCCCTCAAGTTGCTGGTCGTGGTGGACAAGCTGCTGACCGGCTTCGATGAGCCAAAGAACACCGTGCTTTATATCGACAAACCGTTGAAAGAGCACAACCTGATCCAGGCGATTGCGCGGGTCAACCGGCTGCACCCGAAGAAGCAGTTTGGCCTGCTTATTGACTATCGCGGCATTTTGGCAGAACTCGATACCACCATCGGCAAGTATCAGGATCTCGCCTCCCGTACTCAGGGTGGCTATGACGTGGATGACCTCAAAGGTCTCTACAACCAGATGGGCACCGAATATAAGCGGCTGCCTCAGCTCTACCAGACCCTGTGGGGTATCTTCGCCGGGGTGAAGAACAAGCAGGATATCGAGCAGTTGCGCCAGGTGCTGGTGCCCAGGATGGAGGAGGCCCCGAACGGGGAAGGGGAGAAGGGCGAACTGGTGGATGTGAACCTCAAGGTGCGCGAAGACTTCTACGAGGCGCTCACGGCGTTTGCCAGCTGCCTGAAAGTCGCGTTGCAGTCGGCCTCTTTCTTTGAAGACAGCGCCTTTAGCGAGGCGGATCGCCGTCACTACAAGGAGACGGTGAAACAGCTCTCCAGCCTGCGCCAACTGGTGCAGCAGGATGCTGGCGAAAAGGTTGATTACGACGAGTACGCCGAGCAGGTGAAGAAGCTGCTGGATAAACATGTGGTCGGTGTGGAGGTTAAAGAGCCGGGTGGCGTCTACGAAGTCGGCAAGATGGGCCAGAAACAGCCAGAAGAGTGGAGCGAGAACAAGACCCGCAACGAGACCGACATCATCAAGACCCGCGTTACTCGCATGATTGAGCAGGAGCTGCAGGGCGACCCTTATGCCCAGGAAGCCTTCTCCAAGTTGCTGCGCCAGGCCATCCTTGATGCGGAGAAGCTGTTCGAACACCCGCTCAAGCAGTACATGCTGTTTCGGGAGTTCGAAGAGCAGGTGCAGGAGCGGCGTCTTGGTGACATGCCTGATGTCTTTACCGGTCATCGCCATGCGCAGGCCTACTTTGGGGTGTTCAAGAAGGTGCTGCCGGAAGTGTTTGCCATCACCGACAGTCAGGTAGAGGACAAATGGATAGCGCTGGCCTTCGAGATCGATACGGTCGTGGATGCGTCGGTGGCCGAGCACTCCATCAACCCGCAGAACATCGAGGCGGGTATTCGCAAGCAACTGCTGCCGCGCATGTTCCAGGAGTGCAAAGCCATCGGCAGCGGCATGGAGCAGGCCAAGAAGATCGTCGAGATGGTGGTGCAGATCACCCGCGTTGGCTTGAGCGGAGTCTGATCGGAATGAATGTGCCTATTCGGGCCAAGGGTGATGCTCAGGCTCCAGCTCCATCCTTTAGCTTTCGCTACGGCGATGAACTGATCGCCTTCGAGCGGGTGCAACGGAGACAGGCTAGCGGCAAGGTACTTATCAAGGTGCATCCCGATTGCCGCGTCGTGGTCTCTGCGCCGCTTGAGGCGGGTGATGATGCGGTACTCGCAGCGGTCAAGCAGCGCGGACGCTGGATCTACGAGCAGTTACGCGACTTTCGCCAGCAGTTGGAGCACGTCACCCCACGCCAGTACATCAGTGGGGAAAGTCACTATTATCTCGGCAAGCAGTACCTGCTCAAGGTGATAGCGGCACCTGATGCCGTGCAGGGGGTCAAGATGCTACGCGGCAAGTTGGAGGTGTCGGTCAGGAGTCCCGTCACTGATAGCGCAAAGAGCGCCGGGAAAGTCCAGGCTCTGCTGGCTGACTGGTACAAGGCCCGTGCCAAAGAGGTGTTTGCCAGACGCCTCAACGCCATGCTCGATCAGGCCATCTGGGTCACCGAGCGTCCGCCACTGCGCATCCTGACCATGCAGACCCAGTGGGGGAGTTGTTCCCCCCATGGCCGGATCACGCTCAACCCCCATCTGGTCAAAGCGCCCCGCGAGTGCATCGATTACGTGATCCTGCACGAGCTCTGCCATATCGCCGAGCACAACCACAGCGAGCACTTTTACCGGCTGATGAACCAGGTGATGCCAGGTTGGGAAAAAACCAAAGAACTGCTGGATGGCATGGCGAACCGCTTGTTGACGTGAGTTATCTGATAGTCAGTCACCTACAGCCCGGCAGGCACCCCCTTGTCGGGCTGTTTTTTTGGTGTGGATGCAGTGACAAGGCCACCCCTGCGGGTGGCCTTGTCGTTTGTGGCGCCCGCAGACGGTTGATCAGGCGCGCCGCCTCGATGGCGGCGATATCTATCTTGCCCATCAGTATCCTGGCCTCGAACGTGCGTCTGGCGGCAGTATCCGGTTGTGCTTTCTCCTCGGGCCATGACCGTCTCTTCGTCGTGGGTTAGAGTCAAACCAGGGGCGGCCGGGTGGCGGCCATGCATGGAGGCAGGGGGGATGAAGATGCAACAACATGGTTTGACCCTGGGGCTGGCACGGGTGGGGGATGTCTCCTTTATTTCGATCAAGGCGGTCGGCAGACTCAGTCATGAGGACTATCTGGCCATCACCCCCATGCTGGAGGCGGCCCTGAGCCGGGTCGAGGGGCAGGGAGTGAGGGTGCTGCTCGATGCCCGTGAGCTGGAGGGGTGGGAGCTGCGCGCCGCCTGGGACGATCTCAAGCTTGGGCTCAAACATGGCCATGCATTTGGCAAGATAGCCCTCTATGGCCAGCCGGGCTGGCAGGGACTGGCGGCCCGCGTCGGCGGCTGGTTTATCTCGGGGGAGGTGCGGGCCTTCGAGGAGGAGGGTGCCGCCATCGACTGGCTGACGCAGTAACGCTTGCCCACTCTTTCGCCCTCTTTTTGTGAACGAACAGGAGCAGACCATTGGACAACAGCGAACGATTCTCGAGCCGGGTCGAGGCCTATGCGAAGTATCGACCCGGCTATCCGGCCGCCATGCTGGACTTTCTGGCAAGCGAGCTTGCCATGGGGCCGAAGGCCCAGGTGGCCGACATAGGGGCGGGCACCGGCATCTTGACCGCCCTGCTCGCCCCCAGGGTGGCGCGGGTGTGGGCGGTGGAGCCCAATGACGGAATGCGCGCCGCCGCCGAGGCGCTGCTGGCGGGGGCTGACAACGTCGGCTGGTCCCGCGGCAGCGCCGAGGCCACCGGTCTGGCGACGGGCTCGCTGGATCTCATCACAGTGGCCCAGGCGTTTCACTGGTTCGATCGGGTCGCCTTCAAGGCCGAATGCCGGCGCCTGCTCAGGCCTGGTGGCCGGGTTGCCCTGATCTGGAACGACAGGCTGTGCAATACCCCCTTCCTTCAGGCCTATGAGGCGGGGCTGCGGGCCTACTCGGCAGACTATGAGGAGGTGAACCACCGCAACCTGGGGGAGGCGGATTTTCGGGCCTTCTTCGAGGGGGAGTATCGGCTCAGTCGCTTCGACAATAGCCAGTGGTTCGATCTGGACGGCGTACTGGGGCGATTCAACTCCTCCTCCTATGCGCCCGTGGCCGGCACCCGGGCCCATGACGAGATGACGGCGCTCATCCGCCGCGAGTTTGACCGCCATAGGGTGAACGGCCAGATTGGCTTCCACTACAGCACCCTGGTCTACAGCGGCCGGGCCGAGGGCGACTGACGCCGCCGGGACGTCCTCCTGTCCGATCTGGGGCTGCCCGGTGCTGTGAGTTGGCCGGATCCCGCCATGAAAAAGCCCTCGCCGGATCGGTGAGGGCTTTTTCTGGTCTGCTCACGAGGGGATCAGGTCTTGTCGATGCCGAGCAGCGCCTTGGCCTTGGCCAGGGTATCGACGGACTCCTGATGCCTGCCCGCCTGGTGCAGGGTCTCACCCTCGGCCCTCAGGGTCTTCACCTCGGCCAGCTGCTCGGCGCTGATTGCCGGCCCTGTCGCCAGGGCGTCGTCTATCTGTTTCATGTCGGCCGGGCAGTGAAACGCCAGGGCATTGGCGCTAAACAGCAGGGGGATCAGCCAGTACGCAGGTTTCATGACGTTCTCTCCTTGTGGGTCAGTGGAAGTATAGAGGCCCCTTGCCGGGCGCTCCTCTTCCCTGACTCTGGCCGCCACCCTGGAGACGAAAAACCCTCGCAGGGCGAGGGTTTGAGAGGGAACCTTGGTTGAGGCCTGGATCAGAGCACCATGGCGGCGACCCAGCCAAACAGGATCAGCGGGATGTTGTAGTGGATGAAGGTGGGCACGACGGAGTCCCAGATATGGTCGTGCTGGCCATCCGCGTTGAGACCCGAGGTGGGGCCCAGGGTGGAGTCGGAGGCGGGGGAGCCCGCATCCCCCAGGGCGCCGGCGGTGCCGATCAGGGCGATGGTGGCCATGGGGGAGAAGCCAAATTGCAGGCAGAGCGGCACATAGATGGTCGCTATGATGGGCACGGTGGAGAAGGAGGAACCTATCCCCATGGTGATGAGCAGACCCACCAGCAGCATCAGGAAGGCGGCGACCCCCTTGTTGTGGCCGATGAGGCCGGCGACGGACTGCACCAGGCTCTCGACCCCTTGAGTCTCCTTCATCACGGCGGCGAAGCCGGCGGCGGAGATCATGATGAAGCCGATGAGGGACATCATGCGCACCCCCTGGGTGAAGGCATCCTGACTCTCGCGAAACTTGATGACACCGCCGCAGGTGAAGATGATGAAGCCGGCCAGGGCGCCCAGGACGATGCTGTCGGTGTAGAGCTGCAAGCCAAGGGCGACGGCGATGGCGACCAGGGCGACCCAGATGTGGGTCAGGTTGAGGGTGACCGTCTCCGGCTCGGCGGCCAGGATCTTGGTCAGATCATACTGGCGCGGCTTGCGATAGCTGATGAAGACGGCGACCAGCAGGCCGAGGAACATGCCAAACACCGGCAACGCCATGGCCGTGGGGATCTGGCTGTTGACCAGGGTGACGCCATTGTCGATGAGGTTCTTGGCCAGGATGTTGTTGAGGAAGATGCCGCCAAAGCCGACCGGCAGCAGCATGTAGGTGGCGGTCAGGCCGAAGGTGATGACGCAGGCCACCTGGCGCCGATCGATCTTCATCTGCGCCATCACGTGCAACAGCGGCGGGATCAGGATGGGGATGAAGGCGATGTGGACCGGGATCAGGTTCTGGGAGGCGACGGAGACCGCCAGCACAGAGGTGAGCAGCAGGGTCTTGACCCAGAGCACCCGGGAGTGGCTCGCATCCTTGCCAAGCTGGCTTATCACCTTGCGGGCCAGCAGATCCGTGATGCCGGAGCGGGAGATGGCCACCGCGAAGGCCCCCAGCATGGCGTAGGCGAGGGCGATTTCGGCGCCGCCCCCCAGGCCGCCGCTGAAGGTGCTCAGGGTCTGTTCGAGGGAGAGACCGCCGACCAGGCCGCCGACGATGGCGCTGACCGACAGTGAGACGACCACATTGATCCGCAGCAGGCTGAGCACCAGCATCAGCGAGACTGCGATAACAACAGGATTCATGTGACTTCCTTATAATGATGCGTTGTTGTCTGGCGTGTGAAAGGGCGTTAGTTTGCGAAAACTGGCCAAAAAGTCGAGTAAAAATTCACGCAAACCGTTGAATCATGCTGACTGACCGACATCAAGAAAGGGGGCCGACGCCGCCCTTGCCGACAGGGTCAGCGCAGGACTATTGTCCGGATGCCGCCGCGCCCTGGGCGGCCTCATCCACTCCATCTTCGGCCTCGGCCAGGGGCCAGCCCCCCAGAGCCTTCCAGCGATTGACGATATGACAGAAGAGCTCTGTGGTGCGCTCGGTGTCATAGAGGGCGGAGTGGGCCTCCTTGTTGTCAAACGGGATGCGGGCGCTCTGGCACGCCTTGGCGAGCACCGTCTGACCCAGCACCAGGCCCGAGAGGGCGGCGGTGTCGAAGGTGGCAAAGGGGTGGAACGGATTGCGCTTGAGCCCGGCGCGCTCGGCGGCGGCCATGACGAAGCCATGGTCGAAGGGGGCATTGTGGGCCACGACGATGGCGCGGTTGCAATCCTGTTCCTTCATGCCCTTGCGGATCCCCTTGAAGATCTCGGTGAGGGCTTCCTTCTCGTCCACGGCGCCGCGCAGCGGGTTGTAGGGGTCGATGCCGGTAAATTCCAGCGCCGCCTTCTCCAGGTTGGCCCCCTCGAAGGGCGCGACGTGGAAGTGGAAGATCTGATCGGGGATCAGCCAGCCGGCCTCGTCCATCTTGAGGGTGTAGGCGGCAATCTCGAGCAGGGCATCCGTCTTGGCATTGAATCCGGCGGTTTCAACATCGATGACGACGGGGTAAAAGCCTCGGAAACGGCCTTTGAGAGTGTTAACGGCGTCGGTCATGGGATCTCGGTCGGCTTGAAATGAGGCGGCATTATGGCAAAAAAGCGGGCCCTTGTCCCTCCTGCACCGTCATGAGCGAGAGGATGGATGTGATGGGGGGGCTTGTGCTTATAATTGGCCACTTCAACCAAGGATGGGAAGACACGATGAGAAAGCTGGGATTGGCGCACAAGATGGTGCTGGTGGTCTGTCTGCCACTGCTGGCCCTGTTGTTTTTTTCCGGTCGATACGTCTACGAGCGTTACCGGGTCGAGCAGGAGATGAGTCAGGCGCTGGCTGCGCTCCATGTGGTGCGAGAGGCGGCGCAGCTGGCCCATGAGCTGCAAAAGGAGCGCGGCATGTCCGCCGGTTTCCTCGGCTCTGGCGGAGGCAAGTTTGGCGATGCCCTGCCGACCCAGCGCAAGGTGGTCGACACCCTGCTGGTGCGTTTTCGCCAGGATCCCGCCCTGCTGGCGCTGCCGCAGGTGCAGCAGGAGCTGGCGGGCCTGACAGCCATCCGTGAGCGGGTCGATGCCCTGGGGGTCGAGGTGGCGGAGCAGGTCGGCGTCTATACCCGCCTCATCACCCGGCTGCTGGCGGTGGTGGACGGGGTGAGCCTCAACAGCCAGGACGCCACCATAGCGCTGCAGACCAATGCCTACGCCGCCTTCTTGCAGAGCAAGGAGCGGATGGGGCTGGAGCGGGCCACACTGAGCAATGTGTTCGCCCGCGACAACTTCACCCCGGCGCTGTTGCAGCAGTTCATCTCCCTGCTGGCGGCCCAGCAGACCTATCTCGAACGTTTCCAGGCGGTGGCGAGCCCGGCTCAGCGCCAGCTGCTGGCCGACAGCCTGGCCTCGCCTGTGGTGGCCAAGGTGGCGGCCATGGAGACCCTGGCGCTGGACAAGGCGGCCAGCGGCGGGTTTGGCATCGATGCCGAGGCCTGGTTTGCCCTGAGCACAGACAAGATAGCCCTGCTCAAGGAGAGCGAGGATCGCCTCTATCAGCAGCTGTTTGACCGGGTCGAGCAGATGCGGGCCCAGAGCGCCAGGGATCTTGGCTGGGCCGCCTTCGGGGTGCTGCTGTGCGTGGTGCTGACCACCCTGGTCTGCTGGCGGGTGGTGCGGAGTCTGCATCTGGGGTTCATGGCGCTGCACCAGACCTTCAAGGGACTGGTGCAGGATAACGATCTGACGGTGCGGGTCGACTGGCACTCCGGGGACGAGCTGGGGGCCCTGGCGCGGGATCTGAACCACTTTCTCGCCCATCTCGAAGGCTTGCTGCTGGCGGTGCGCCGCTCCTGCGAGGTGCTGGCCCGCAGCGCCGCCGCCTCGGCCGGCGTGATAGCGGAGGTCAACGCCGGTGTGGCCAGGGGGTTTGGCCAGGTGGATCTGGTGGCGACCGCCGCCACCGAGATGGCCTCGACGGTGGCCGAGATAGCGCGCAATGCCACCCAGACCTCCCTGGCGACCCAGCAGGCCATCGGCCGGGCCCATCAGGGGGACAAGGAGGTGGTGCAGACCATAGATGCCATCGAGCAGGTGGCGGGCACCCTGGTCGATACCCGGCAGCTGGTGGACAATCTGCAGGCAGAGACGGAGTCGGTCGGCGAGGCCTTGAGCCTCATCAAGCAGATTTCGGATCGCACCAACCTGCTGGCCCTCAACGCGGCCATAGAGGCGGCCCGTGCCGGTGAGTCCGGCCGTGGCTTTGCCGTGGTGGCCGAAGAGGTGAGGGCCCTTGCCTCCCGCACCCAGCAGGCGGCGGATGACATAGCGCAGATGCTGGATCGCCTGCGCCAGGGGGCCCTCCAGGCGGTGACCGCCATGCACCTGGGCAGCGAGCAGGCGGGCCTGAGCGTGACCGAGGCCAGGCGGGCGGGGAGCGAGCTGGGCCACATCGTGAGCGAGGTGAGCAAGGTGAGCGACATGAGCGCCCAGGTGGCCACCGCCACCGAGCAGCAGCGCTACGTCACGGACGACATCCAGCACAACGTGATGACCATTCGCGAGGTGTACGAGGCCCATCGCCAGCACTCCGACATGCTGCAGCGCAACAGCGCCGAGCTGGATCAGCTGGCCCGCGAGCTGGCGGGGCGCATCGCCAGCTTCAAGTTGATGGAGACTCCCCGTTGAGGGTTTTGCCCTAAAGCTTGTCCTGCCTCTGCCGATAGATAATCCGAGACGGTATGGAGGGCAGGCAGTTGAACGCTTGGATTGTGGGATTGGTCGGCATGTCGGTGAGCATGCAGTTGCAGGCGGGGGTCACCGAATTCGGTGCCGGCCTGGATCAATCCGTCTGGCGCCTGACCGCCGACAGCCAGATCGAGTGTCGCCTGGAGCACCCCATCCCAGGGTGGGGCACCGGGGCCTTCGTCACCCGGGCCGGGCGCAAGATCAACCTCGACTTCGAACTGAGCGGCCTGCGCCAGCAGGCGCAGACCCAGACGGTGAGCCTGGGCAGCATGCCCGCCAGCTGGCGTCCGGGTCTGGCCGGGCGCGACATCAGCCAGATCCGCTTCTTCAAGCAGTTCGACGGCCTGGTGGACGGCCAGACCGCCTGGACCATGCTCGACGAGCTGGAGAGCGGCCGCATGCCCACCTTCCAGTACCGGGACTGGTATCGCCAGAACCGGGCGGTGCGGGTCTCCCTCTCCAGCGTCAACTTTCGGGTCAAGTACCAGGCCTTCATGGATTGCCTGAACGGCCTCTTGCCCTACAGCTTCAACGACATCGCCTTCAGCGTGCTCACCTATGACAAGAACAGCGATCGCCTCTCCGCCGCCTCGCGGCGCCGTCTCGCCATGATAGGGGAGTTCATCAAGGCGGACAGCACCATAGACGTGGTGGTGATCGACGCCTACAGCGACAGCTATGGCGGGCGCTGGCCGAACCAGAAGCTCTCCGAGAAGCGGGCCGATGCCATCAAGAAGGTGTTCCTCGACCTGGGTCTGGAGGAGGGCAAGATCTCGGTGGAAGGCCATGGGGAGAAGCAGCACGTCGCCTCCAACGAGACGGAGGAGGGGCGCGCCAAGAACCGGCGCGTGGTGATCAGCATGGGGCGTAGCGGCGCCATCTGACTGCCCTGACCGTCGCCATCAGAGATGAAAAAAGAGCGCCTTGGCGCTCTTTTTGATGGGAAGGGGCGCCAGTCAGACGCTCTCCCCCAGGCCGTGGCCGGCATCTTTCTTGGCGATCAGCTCAATCTTGTAGCCGTCCGGGTCTTCCACGAAGGCGATGACGGTTGTGCCGCCCATGACGGGGCCCGGTTCGCGGGTGATCTTGGCGCCGGCGGCGCGCAGGGCGTCGCAGGTGGCGTAGATGTCGTCCGCTTCCAGGGCGATGTGGCCATAGGCCGAGCCCAGCTCGTACTCGCTCACGCCCCAGTTGTAGGTCAGCTCGATGACCGCCTCGCTCTTCTCGTCACCGTAGCCGACGAAGGCCAGGGTGTACTTGTACTCGCTGTTCTCGCTCTTGCGCAGCAGGGTCATGCCCAGCACGCGGGTGTAGAAGTCGATGGAGCGTTGCAGATCGCCCACTCGCAGCATGGTATGCAGCATTCTCATTGCTCAATTCTCCGGGTTGGTGATGGGTACTGCCTTCAATCTAGGTCGTGAGGCTAACGGTTGAATATCAGGGCCGCCGTCAGCTCTCCGGATAAACCTTCTCTTTGTATTCGCACAGATCTTCGATGATGCAGGAGCCACAGCGCGGCTTGCGCGCCAGACAGGTGTAACGCCCGTGCAGGATCAGCCAGTGGTGCACATCCAGCTTGAACTCGGCCGGCACCACCTTGAGCAGTTTTTCTTCCACCTGATCCACGTTCTTGCCCACCGCCAGACCAGTGCGGTTCGACACCCGGAAGATATGGGTATCGACGGCAATGGTGGGCCAGCCAAACGCCGTGTTGAGGACCACGTTGGCGGTCTTGCGCCCGACGCCGGGCAGGGCCTCCAGGGCCTCGCGGTTCTCCGGCACCTCGCCGCCATGGCGTTCGAGCAAGATGGCGCAGGTCTTGATGACGTTCTCGGCCTTGGTATTGAACAGGCCTATGGTCTTGATGTACTCCTTGAGGCCATCGACCCCGAGGGCCAGGATGGCGGCCGGGGTATTGGCGACCGGATAGAGTCTGGCGGTCGCCTTGTTGACCCCCACGTCCGTGGCCTGGGCCGACAGCAGCACGGCGATCAGCAGCTCGAACGGCGTGCTGTAGTTGAGCTCTGTCCTGGGCGCCGGATTGTCTTCCCGCAGCCGGATCAGGATCTGGCGGCGCTTGTCGTTGTTCATCTCTTGCTCACACTCTTTCGTTTCTATAGCTCGGTGGCGCGGGCGCGCGGCGCCGGCACGCTGCCAGGGGCCTGCTCGGTCGCCTGCTTGCGTCCCAGCCAGTCGTTGATGGCATTCTTGGCGGCGATGAGCAGCCCCAGGCCAAGGAAGCCCCCGGGGGGCAGGATCGCCAGCAGCAGGGCGGAGTCGTGGGAGAAGATCTCGATGCGCAGGGATCGGGCCCAGTCACCCAGCAGCAGCTCGGCGCCGTCAAACAGGGTGCCCATGCCGATGATCTCGCGCATGGCCCCCAGCAACAGCAGCACCAGGGTGAAGCCCAGCCCCATCATCAGGCCGTCGAGGGCCGCCAGCAGGGGAGGCTGCTTGGAGGCGTAGGCCTCGGCCCGGCCTATGATGACGCAGTTGGTGACGATGAGGGCGATGAAGATGCCAAGGGCCTGATAGAGGCCATAGGTGTAGGCGTTCATCAGCAGCTGCACGCAGGTCACCAGGGAGGCGATGATCATCACATAGATGGGGATGCGGATATCCCGCGGCACCCAGTGACGCACCAGGGAGACCGCCAGGTTGGAGCCTATCAGCACCGCCATGGTGGCCAGCCCCAGCCCCAGGGCATTGGTGAAGGTGGAGGAGACGGCCAGGGTGGGGCAGAGCCCCAGCACCTGTACCAGGGAGGGGTTGTTCTTCCACAGGCCCTGGAGCATCAGCTCCTTGATCTCGCCCGCTTGGGGTTGGTGATTCATGGGTTCTCTCCGGCCCCGTCGCAGGGGGGCGCATCTTGCAACAAGGCAGGGTGAGTCTGTTGCAAACGCAGCAGGTTGGCAACCGCCTTGACCACGGCCCTGGGGGTGATGGTGGCGCCGGTGAAGGCATCGAAGTCACCGCCATCCTTCTTCACCGCCCAGCTGGCCTCGTTGTCCCGGGTGAGGAACTTGCCGACGAAGCTCTCAATCCAATCCGATTTTTTCAACTCTATCTTGTCGCCAAGGCCCGGGGTCTCGTTGTGGGCCAGCACCCGCACCCCCTGGACCTTGCCGCCGGCATCGGTGCCGACGATGAGGCGGATGGCGCCGCTGTAGCCATCGGGCGCCACCGTCTCCATGGCGTAGCCGGTCACCTGGCCGGCCAGGGTGGCGGTGTAGAGGGGCATGGGCTGGCTGGTGCCGAGCAGCGGGCTGCTGACCCGCTTGCAGCTGGCCACCAGATCGTTGTCATAACTGCCAACCGGCAGCAGGGCGCTCAGGGTATTGAGCTTCTCCCGCTGCTGCTGGTGGGCAATCTTGTCCTGGGTGAGCAGATGGGTCGCCACCACGACGCTGGTGCAGACGAGGGCAAACAGCGCCAGGGTGAGGCCATGGTTGCGCATGCTGGTCAGCATAGGGGCGCTCCTTGGGAGAGGGGGAAAACACGGGTCACTTGCGACGATCCCCATAGGATGTGGGACGGGTCAGGCTGTCAATCTCCACGGGGATACGCAGAGGTTGACCAGCAGCACGGCGTGGGAGCCGGCCATGGGAGACGTCATGGAACACGTCATGGAACACGGCTATCACTTGCGGCGCTCCCCATAGGATGTGGGTCGGGTCAGGCTGTCAATCATGGGGACGCAGAGGTTGGCCAGCAGCACGGCGAAGGCGATGGCGTCCGGATAGCCGCCGAAACGGCGAATGAGGTAGATGAGCACGCCGATGAGGGCGCCATAGATGAGACGACCCCGGGCCGTGGTCGAGGCGCTGACCGGATCGGTGGCGATGAAGAAGGCCCCCAGCATGGTGGCGCCGGAAAACAGGTGGAACATGGGGGTGGCGGTGGCATCCGGGCTGATGAGATAGCCCAGGGTGGCGGCGGCAAACAGGCTGGCCAGCATGGCCACCGGGATGCGCCAGGCGATCACCCTCTGTTGCAGCAGGAAGAGGCCGCCCAGCAGGTAGCCCAGGTTGACCCAGCTCCAGCCGATGCCGCCCCAACCCTCGAACACGGAGTGCGTCATCACCTCGCTCGCGGTCAGCCCCTGGCCCAGTCCCGTCTTGAGGGTATCGAGCGGCGTGGCCATGGTGAGGCCATCCACCCCCTGCTTGAGCTGGGCCATGCTGTAGCCGTCCAGGCTGAAGCCGGTGAAGATGGTGGAGACGGCATCCCCAAAGCCGATGCCGTAGGCGGCGATGTCGGACGGCGGCAGCCAGCTGGTCATCTGTACCGGGAAGGAGACCAGCAGCAGCACATAGGCCACCATGGCCGGGTTGAACAGGTTCTGGCCCAGGCCGCCATAGAGGTGCTTGGCGATGATGATGGC
The DNA here is from genome assembly GCF_054052445.1 of Aeromonas crassostreae. NCBI lineage: Bacteria > Pseudomonadati > Pseudomonadota > Gammaproteobacteria > Aeromonadales > Aeromonadaceae > Aeromonas > Aeromonas crassostreae. The sequence continues at coordinate 73,636 of NZ_JBSTYM010000003.1, forward strand.
GAAGGCGGTGGCGACCAGGGTCATCCACCAGGGCAGCAGGGGCGGCAGGGCCAACCCTATCAGCACGGCGGTGAGCAGGGCGCTGCCATCTAGCAGGGCGGGCTTGATCGGCCGGGCGCGCAGGCGCAGCACCAGGGCCTCGCAGCCAAGGGCGGTGACTGCGGCCAGGGCTATCTGGATGACGGAGCCCCAGCCGAAGAACCAGACCTGGGCGGCGAGCCCGGGCAGGCAGGCCAGGATCACCAGCAGCATCAGGGTCTGGGTCTGCTTGCGGTTGTGGGCGAAGGGGGCACTCGCGATAGTGAACATGACTCAGGTATCCCTCTTGCTGTCAGCCGGGCTGACCGTCTCGTTGTCTGTGGTGGCGCCCGCGAGGGCCGCCTTTCTGGCCTTGGCTTTTGCCACGGCGGCGGCAATGGCGGCTTTCCTGGGATCGCCCTCAAGAGGAGCCGTCTCGGCGCCAGGAGCAGGAGCCGTTTCGGCAGAGGTCGATGCCGCTGTGGGGGCCTCTTTGGCCTCGGCCGCTTTTTTGGCCTTGGCTTTTGCCACGGCGGCGGCAATGGCGGCTTTCCTGGGATCGCCCTCAGGGGGAGCCGTCTCGGCGCCAGGAGCAGGGGTCGTTTCGGCAGAGGTCGATGCCGCTGCGGGCGCCTCCTTGGCCTCGGCCGCTTTTTTGGCCTTGGCTTTTGCCACGGCGGCGGCGATGGCGGCTTTCCTGGGATCGGGCTCGGCGATCGGCTCGTTCGGTGCCTGGCTCGAGGTGATGGGCGCGGCGGTTGAGTCGCCTGCAACCTGGTCCCCGGCGCTCTGGGCGGCCTTCTTGGCCTTGGCGCGGGCGATGGCGGCGGCAATGGCCGCTTTCTTGGGGTCAACCTCGGGGGCGGACTCGGCGATCGGCTCACTCGGCGCCTCGCTCGAGGCGATGGGCGCGGCAGGTGCATCGCCTGCGGCCTGGTCCCCGGCGCTCTGGGTGGCCTTCTTGGCCTTGGCGCGGGCGATGGCGGCGGCAATGGCCGCTTTCTTGGGATCGACCTCAGAGGCGGGCTCGGCGACCGGCTCGCTCTGCGTCTCGCTCGAGGCGAGGGGCGCTGCGGTTGAGTCGCCAGGGGCCTGGTCCCCGGCAGCCTGGGCGGCTTTCTTGGCCTTGGCGCGGGCCAGGGCGGCGGCAATGGCGGCCTTCTTGGGGTCGATCTCGGGGGCAGATCCCGTCACCGGCTCGCTCAGAGCCTCGCTCGAGACGATGGGCGCGGCGGTTGAGTCGCCTGCAACCTGGTCCCCGGCAGTTTGGGCGGCCTTCTTGGCCTTGGCGCGGGCCAGGGCGGCGGCGATGGCGGCCTTCTTGGGATCCGGCTCCTCGGATGGGGCGGGCTCTGTCATGGGGGCGTTGACCTCGGCCGCCTTGGCGGCGCGGCGCGCCAGGGCCTCCTGCTTGCGGGCCTCCCGGGCGGCGGCCATGGCCGTGTTGTCCGGGGCGCCTTCGATTGGGGTCGCTTGCTGTTTTGCCTTGAGCCGGGCGAGGGCGGCGGCCACGGGATCTTCCCCGGTGGCGGCCGTCATGGCCTGGCGGCGCTGGGCGGCGGCCTCGGCATGGCGAGCCTCACGGGCGGCCTTGTCCCGCTCGAAGCGGGCCTGCTTGGCCTCGAAACGCAAGCGGGCGCGTTCGGCCTTCTCGGCCTCCTCTCGGGCTTCGCGGATATCGTCCTTGGCAATCTTGTAGTACTGCACCAGGGGGATCTGGCTCGGGCAGACCCAGGCGCAGGCGCCGCACTCGATGCAGTCGAACAGGTTGAGCTTCTCTGCCTTGTCATACTCCTTGGCCCGGCTGTACCAGTAGAGCTCCTGGGGCAGCAGGGTGGCGGGGCAGGCGTCGGCGCAGGCGCTGCAGCGGATGCAGGACTGCTCCGGCTCGGGTGGGGGCAGCTCGGCCCGGGTCGGGGCGAGCAGGCAGTTGGTGGCCTTGACCACGGGCACCATGGCGTGGGGCAGGGTGAAGCCCATCATGGGGCCCCCCATGATGACCCTTTGTCCCGGCTCCGGCTGCAACTCGAAGCGCCCCAGCAGCCAGCGCACCGGAGTCCCGAGGCGTACCCAGGCGTTGCCCGGCTGCTTGAAGGCGTCTCCGGTGAGGGTGACGATGCGCTCGATGAGCGGCTCGCCATCGACGATGGCGCGCTTGATGGCGAACACGGTGGCGACGTTGAGTACCATGATGCCGATATCGACCGCCCGGCCCCCCTTGGGCACCTGACGACCGGTCAGCAGCTCTATGGTCTGTTTGGCGCCGCCCGAGGGGTATTTGGTGGGGACCTCCCGCACCAGGATGTCCTCTTCGCTTATCTGCTGGCGCAGGGCCTTGGCCGCGGCGGGCTTGTTGTCCTCGATGCCGATCAGGCAGAGCTTGGGCTTGAGCAGGTGCTTGAGCACCCGGATACCCTCCAGGATCTCGTCCGCATACTCCTGCATCAAACGGTCATCCGTGGTGATGTAGGGCTCGCACTCCAGGCCGTTGATGATGAGGATCTCGGTGAGCTGGCCGTGGCCATCGAGCTTGCTGTGGGTGGGGAAGACGGCGCCACCCAGGCCCGCTATGCCGGCACCTTGAATGCGCTCGAGCAGGCTGACCCGGTCGAGATTCCAGTAATCGGGCTGGGGCTGGCGCTCGCACCAGGCGTCCTCCCCGTCGGGGATCAGGGTGATGCAGAGATCGGAGAGGCCGGAGGGGTGGGCGACCGTGTGCTGGTCGATGGCGCTGATGACCCCTGAGCTGCTGGCGTGGACCGGCACGAAGCGGCCCCGCTCGAAGGCGGTGAGGGGCTGGCCCTTCTTCACCTTGTCTCCCACCTTGACCAGCAGTTCGCCGGCCAGGCCCGCGTGCTGGCGCACCGGAATGATGAGTTCGGGGGGCAGCCCCGCCTGCACCACGGGGCTCAGGCTGGATTGCTGCTTGTTCTCGGGGGGATGGATGCCGCCATGAAAATCCCACAGGGCCCCGGCCTTGATGCGTTCGATTACAGACTGCATGACTACTCCACCATCTTGACCGGGATAACGACACTGTTGAGATCCCACTTCCAGTTATCGACCGTGGTGGGGACCGGGATCATCTCGATGCAATCGGTGGGGCAGGGGTCGACGCAGAGGTCGCACCCGGTGCACTCATCGGTGATCACCGTATGCATCGCCTTGGTGGCGCCGACGATGGCGTCCACCGGACAGGCCTGGATGCACTTGGTGCACCCTATGCACTGATCCTCATGGATGAAGGCGACCTTCTTGATGGGCACGGCGGCGTGGCCGTCCCCCATGGCCAGGGGTTCGACCCCCATGAGGTCGGCAATCTTGCGCATGGTGGCATCGCCACCCGGGACGCACTTGTTGACGGCATCGCCATTGGCGAGGGCTTCGGCATAGGGCTTGCAGCCCGGGTAGCCGCACTGGCCGCACTGGGTCTGGGGCAGCAGGGCGTCGAGCTGATCGACGATGGGATCGGCCTCCACCTTGAACTTGATGGCGGCAAATCCCAGGATCAGGCCGAAGGCCAGGGCCAACAGCGCCAGAACCAGGATGGCAAACAATAAGTGAGTCATAGCGCTATATCTTGATGAGGCCGGTAAAGCCCATGAAGGCAAGGGACATCAGGCCTGCGGTGATCATGGCGATGGACACGCCACGAAACGGTGCCGGGATGTCGGCGGCCACCAGGCGCTCACGCATGGCGGCAAACAGCACCAGCACCAGGGCGAAACCGGCGGCGGCGCCGAAACCGTAGATGATGCTCTGGATGAAGTTGTGGCGCTCGTTGATGTTGAGCAGCGCCACCCCCAGCACGGCGCAGTTGGTGGTGATGAGGGGCAGGAAGATGCCGAGCAGGCGATAGAGGGTCGGACTGCTCTTGCGCACCACCATCTCGGTAAACTGCACCACCACGGCGATGACCAGAATGAAGGCCAGGGTGCGCAGGTAGCCGACCGAGAGCGGCAGCAGAATATAGTGTTCCACCAGATAGGAGCAGGCGCTGGCCAGAGTCAGCACGAAGGTGGTCGCCAGCCCCATGCCGATGGCGGTTTCCAGCTTGCCCGAGACCCCCATGAAGGGGCAGAGGCCGAGGAATTTCACCAGCACGAAGTTGTTCACCAGCACGGTGCCAATCAGTAAAAGCAGGTACTCAGTCATCAGAATTTGGATTATCCGCTGTGAAGGCGGGCGGTATTATCTGATGTTAGGGGGTCAGAAACAACCGCAAGCCCGCAGGGTTATTAGTGAATTGTCCAACCCTGGGGGGCGGGGACGGGTCCCTTGAGGCCATCGCCCCCGACGAGACACCGGGGTGGCGCCTCGTCGGGAGTGATTCATATGGAGAGGTTTTTGACCGTGTCGGAGACGGAGTTGGCGTCTTCGATGATCTCTTTGATGACGGCGGAGACGATGTTGGCCTGCTCCTGCCCGGCCATCGCCTTGTCGGACACCACGCTGACGGTCTGGGTGATGGTGGAGGTGATCTGGGAGTTGAGCTTGATGACGGAGACGATCTCGTTGGTGGAGGAGGAGGTTCTGGCCGCCAGCTGTCTCACCTCGTCGGCGACCACGGCAAAGCCCCGCCCCTGTTCCCCCGCCCGGGCCGCCTCGATGGCGGCATTGAGGGCCAGCAGATTGGTCTGATCCGCGATGCCGCTGATGGTGGAGATGATGGACTCTATGCTCCTGGACTGCTGGTTGAGCCGCTCTATCTGCTGGGTCACCTCCTCGACCGAGCTGTTGATGTGCCGGGAGGTGTCCAGCACCTTGTCGATCACCTCTCGCCCCTTGTCGGCGCTGGCGACCGTCTCGCTGGCGATGGCGCAGGCCTTCTTGGCCGCCTCGCGCACCGACAGGGCCTGCTCGACCCGCTCAGTGATGTCGCTCGCCAGCTTGATGATTTTCACCACCTTGCCTTCGTGGTTGAAGATGGGGTTGTAGGTGGCCTCCAGCCAGATCTTCTGGCCCTGATGCCCCAGACGCATGAAGAGGCCGGACTGGATGTTGCCCGTGCCCAGGTCCCGCCAGAAGTGGGGGTGCTGGCGATAGAAGTCCTCATCGCAAAACAGCCGGTGATGCTGGCCCGTCACCTCCTCAAGCCGGTAGCCAAAGCAGTGGAGGAAATTCTGGTTGGCGGTGATGACGGTGCCGTCCGGCTGAAAGTCGATGACGGCCAGGGACTTGTCCAGGGCGGCCAGCAGCGCCTGGCTGCGCTCCAGGGAGGATTGCTGCCGGGTCACGTCCGAGGCGACCTTGGCGACCCGCACCACCTTGCCCTCGACCACGATGGGGAAATAGGTGGCCTCCAGCCAGATGGCCTGGCCCGATTTGGCCTGGCGGATGAAGCGGCCGCTGCGAAAGGTGCCCCTGCGCAGATCCTGCCACAGGGCTTCGTAGTCGCGGGTCTTGACGTCATCGGGGAAGCAGAGGGTGCTGTGGTGCTGCCCCAGCACCTCGTCGCGCCGATACCCCATGATGGCGAGGAAGCGATCGTTGACCAAGGTGACTATGCCGTCCGGGGTGAACTGGATATAGGGCGCCTGGGACTGGATCGCCTGCTCGAAGGCGTCCAGCCCGGCGACTCTTGCGGTTTCTTCGCGTTGTTCATTGCTGTCCGTGTGTTTCCAAAACATGTGGCGCTCCTCCGTGAGACCCCTTTGACGCTTTTTTCTGACGATATCCGACCGGCTCAATACTAGTACAACTACCTTGCCGACAGCAGAGGGTAATTGGGGGTAATGCGCTGTTTTCATGTTGTTTATGTCCGCTTTACCGGCAAGTGGCACGGCCGCGATCGGGGGTGGCGCCAGGGCGGCCGAGGGATGGACCTGCCTGCCGAGATCCGGATCGTCCCTCCCGTGGCCCCCTTTTTTGTCTATTTTCCCGGCCGTTCAACACATCAGAGCACCTTATCTCGGCAAGATGAGGTATCTTATGCCCGATTTCATCCATCAAACGGATAAGAGAAAACACATGATCATCAAACCCAAGGTTCGCGGCTTTATCTGCACCACCACCCATCCGGTTGGCTGTGAAGCCAATGTTCGCCGTCAGATTGCCTACACCCAGGCCAAGGGCACCATCGAGAATGGGCCCAAGAAGGTGCTGGTGATCGGCGCCTCCACCGGTTACGGCCTGGCTTCCCGCATCGCCACCGCCTTTGGCTCCGGCGCCGCGACCATAGGTGTCTTCTTCGAAAAGCCGAGCTCCGAGACCAAGACGGGCTCCGCCGGCTGGTACAACTCCGCCGCCTTCGACAAGGCCGCCAAAGAGGCGGGCCTCTACGCCAAGAGCATCAATGGCGATGCCTTCTCCCACGAGTGCCGCGCCAAGGTGATCGAGCTCATCAAGCAGGATCTGGGTCAAATCGATCTGGTGGTCTACTCCCTGGCCTCCCCGGTGCGCAAGCTGCCGGACACTGGTGAAGTGGTGCGCTCCGCCCTCAAACCCATCGGCGAGACCTACACCACCACCGCCATCGATACCAACAAGGATCAGATCATCACCGCCACCGTCGAGCCGGCGAACGAGGAAGAGATCCAGAGCACCATCACCGTCATGGGCGGCCAGGACTGGGAGCTGTGGATGTCTGCCCTGCGCGATGCAGGCGTGCTGGCCGACGGCGCCAAGTCCGTGGCCTACTCCTACATCGGCACCGATCTGACCTGGCCCATCTACTGGCACGGTACCCTGGGCCGCGCCAAGGAAGATCTGGACCGCGCCGCCAGCGCCATCCGTGGCGATCTGGCCGCCAAGGGCGGCACCGCCCACGTGGCCGTGCTCAAATCCGTGGTGACCCAGGCTTCTTCCGCCATTCCCGTGATGCCGCTCTATATCTCCATGGCCTTCAAGATCATGAAGGAGAAGGGCATCCACGAGGGTTGCATGGAGCAGGTGGATCGCATGATGCGCACCCGTCTGTACGGCGCCGAGCTGGCACTCGACGATCAGGCCCGCATCCGCATGGATGACTGGGAACTGCGAGACGACGTGCAGCAGACCTGCCGCGATCTCTGGCCCTCCATCACCACCGAGAACCTCAGTGAACTCACCGACTACACCGGCTACAAGCAGGAGTTCCTGCGCCTGTTCGGTTTCGGCCTGGACGAGGTGGATTACGATGCGGATGTCAACCCGGACGTGAAGTTCGATGTGATCGAGCTGTAAGGCTTTCGCCTTCGCCATGAGAAAGGGCCCCGTCTGCTGCAGACGGGGCCCTTTGCTATCCGGCCTGGCCCCTGCGGGAGAGGCCGCCAGCCAGAGAGGCTCCCGCGGGAGCCTCTCTTTGTCATGCCGGTGGTTGCAATCTTACTGCTTGTAATCTTTCAGGAAGCGGGCGAGGCGGCCGATGGCCTCTTCCAGCTCCTCTTCCCGGGGCAGGAATACCAGGCGGAAGTGATCCGGCGCGGGCCAGTTGAAGCCAGTTCCCTGCACCAGCAGGAGCTTCTCCTGTTGCAGCAGATCGAACACCATCTTCTGGTCGTCGCGGATGTCATACACCTTGGGGTCGAGGCGCGGGAACATGTAGAGCGCCCCTTTGGGCTTGACGCAGGAGACCCCCGGGATCTCATTGAGCAGCTCCCACGCCTTGTCCCGCTGGCGGCGCAGGCGCCCGCCCGGCAGGATCAGTTCGTTGATGCTCTGGTAGCCGCCGAGCGCGGTCTGGATGGCGTGCTGCATGGGCACGTTGGCACACAGCCGCATGGAGGCCAGCATCTCCAGCCCCTCGATATAGCCTTTGGCGCGGCCCTTGGGCCCGGTGATGACCATCCAGCCCTGACGAAAGCCGCAGGCACGGTAGGCCTTGGAGAGGCCGTTGAAGGTCACCACCATGACGTCGTCGCACAGGGTGCAGACGCTGGTGTGGGAGATGTCGTCGTAGAGGATCTTGTCGTAGATCTCGTCGGCGAAGATGATGAGGTTGTGCTGGCGGGCGATCTCGATCACCTCCAGCAGGAACTCGCTGCCGTAGACGGCGCCGGTCGGGTTGTTGGGGTTGATCAGCACCAGGCCGCGGGTGCGCGGGGTGATGCGGGCACGGATGTCGTCCAGATCCGGATACCAGTCGGCCCCTTCATCGCAGCGGTAGTGCACCGCATGGCCACCGGAGAGGGTGACGGCGGCGGTCCAGAGCGGGTAGTCGGGGGAGGGCACCAGCATCTCGTCGCCGTTGTTGAGCAGCGCCTGCATGGCCATCACGATGAGCTCGCTGGCGCCATTGCCGATGTAGATGTCGTCGATGTCGACCTTGCGCATCCCTTTTTGCTGGTAGTACTGCATCACCGCCTTGCGGGCAGAAAACAGCCCCTTGGAGTCGCAGTAGCCCTGGCTCTGGGGCATGTTGAGGATCACATCCTTGATGATCTCCTCCGGCGCTTCGAAGCCGAACGGAGCCGGGTTGCCGATGTTGAGCTTGATGATGCGGTGGCCTTCGTCTTCGAGACGGCGAGCCTCTTTATGCACCGGGCCGCGAATGTCATAGCAGACATCGTCGAGCTTGTGCGACTTGTCGATGGTGAACATAGTGAACGAGATCCCCTGGGGCACGTTGGCGAAAAAGGCGATTTTTAGTATCAAATTTCTTTGCCTCTATTCTTCACAGAATTGAATGCTAGAACAATCTTCTTTTTAGAATAATTCCCTGATTTTTAGCATTCAAACAGAGTTGCCAGTTTGTTAAATTCAGCATGATCGTTTGCTCGGTGGCGACATAACCAGTGAAAGATGAGGGAAGGGATAGATATCAGCAGCGAGTGTGTTGAATTAGCGCGTGCTTATGGCACGATTGGCTTGCGTGAAAAACGCTCGTTTGCCCCCCTGGCGGGCTCTGGCATCGTCAGTCGGGCGGGCAGGTACAGGCGGGCCACGGGGCCCTGGAGATGGACTGGGAGATGGGAATGGATCAGCAACAGCGGGGCCCCTTGCCGGGCCCGGGGCGCTATCGTCACTGCAAGGGGGGATTTTATCGGGTGCTGACCCTGGCCCGGCACACCGAAACCGGGGAGGCCCTGGTTGTCTACCAATCCGAGCAGGATGATGCCGTCTACGCCCGCCCGCTCACCATGTTCATGGGGAGCACAGAGTATCAGGGGCAGCTGGTGAGCCGTTTCACCCGGGTGGCGTAAACCCGGACGCCGGCATAAGAAAAGGCGCTCTGGGCGCCTTTTTCATGGACAGCTGTCTGGTCACAGGCCCAGGCGGGCGTTGGCATAGGCCTCAAAATCGGTGCAGCCGCCGATGTGCTGCTCATCCAGGAAGATCTGCGGCACTGTGGTGACGGGTTTGCCCGCCTTGGCGGCCAGATCGTCCTTGGTAAGCCCGGCAACGTTGATATCCACGTAGTTGAAGTCAAAATCGTCGCGCTCTTCGCGCAGTTGCTCGGCCAGCATCTTGGCGCGCACGCAGTAGGGGCAACCGGGACGACCATAAATCTCTACAAACATTTTTCTCTCCGTTAGGTAAGGCCGTTGAGACGAGGCGGGTGACAGGATAGCCTCGGCTTCTGGCCAGTCAAAGTGGAAATTGTCGATGTGGCCGTTCGCCACGCTCGATTGCTCGTGCCCTTTATTGCCTGGCACACAGGGATTGATTGCCCGGCGATCTGGATGGGTTGCTGCTGCTAGATGCTCTCAAGCACCCCTTTCTCGAACACTGTCCAGAGTGATGGGGCCGCCTTGCTGGCAAGGCCGCCCGTGTCCTTTATTGCCTGGCACACAGGGATTGATTGCCCGGCGATCTGGATAGGCTGCTGCCGGTAGAGGCTCTCCAGCACCCCTTCCTCGAACAGGGTCCGGGGGATGGGGCCGCCTTGCTGGCAAGGCTGCCCGTACCCATTACTGCCCGGCGATCTGGATGGGTTGCTGCTGGTAGATGCTCTCCAGCACCCCTTTCTCGAACACGGTCCAGGGCCAGGGCGCTTTGCTGGCGCGATAGCGCTCGTGGGTCGCCGGATCCTGGGAGAGGCCGCGCTGGAACATCACGAAGGCCTTGCGTTGACCGCCCGCGGTGTCGATGAAACCGGCCAGATTGGAGGTGCCGGTGATGGTGCCGGTCTTGGCATGCACCTTGTTTTTCATCATGGGGGCGGTGACGCTGCGCCGCCAGGCCAGGGTGCCGTCCACCTGAGAGCTCGGCAGCAGCTTGATGAAGTCGAGCTCGGCGTCGTTCTTCTGGATGAAGCTGAGCACCGACAGCATCTGGCGCGCGCTGATGAGGTTGTGGGCGGAGAGCCCGGAGCCGTCGGCCAGGGTGGCGTTGCCCAGGTTGATGCCGTGCTTGGTCAGGATGGCACGCACCGCCATGGTGCCGCTGCGATAGCTGCCCGGCTTGTTGTAGTAGTGACGGCCCACTGTCTTCAAGAAGGTATCGGCATAGGTGTTGTCGGATTTTTTCAGCATCCTGGCTAGCATCACCGGCAGGGGGGCCGAGGCGTGGGTCGCCAGGGTCTCGGCGCCCTGTGGGGCCTTGTGGGTGACCCGCAGCAGGCCATCATGCCGGATGCCGGCCCTGTCCATGGCCCAGCGGATGTTGTCCCAGCCCCAGGCTTCCACGTCGTGGATGGCAAAGCGGAGTCCCTGCGGCTCCTTGCTTGGGGTGATGCAGCCCTTGAGCTCGTAGTGATTGCCCTTGGCCATGTCCACCTCCAGGGCGCAGAACTGACGTGCCATGTCGCCATAGCTCATCACCTCCACGTTCTCGGCGCTGATGCTGATGGGTACCCCTGTGGCCACGTTGCCGGTGGCGGGCCTGCCTATCTGGGGGGCGGTGATGGTGCCGTAGGCGCAGTTCTTGTCGATGATGACCGAGGAGACGGGGGCGGCGAAGCAGAGGGTCTGATCCCCCCAGGACCAGCCGTTGCCGCGTTCGTAGCCGTTGTAGGCGCCGGTATTGACGTAGACGTTGCCCTGAATGCGGGAGACGCCCAGCTGCTTGAACAGGGCGAGCAGATCCATGCGCGACAAGGTGGGGTCGCCGACGAAGTTGATCCAGAGATCCCCATTGAGGGCGTTGCCCTGCCGGGCGCCGGGTTTGGCCTGGATCTCGGTACTGAAACGAAAATCGGCCCCGAGCTCGAGGCGGGCCGCCAGGGCGGTCAGCACCTTCATGGTGGAGGCGGGGGCTATCATGTCGTCGGCGTGACGGGCGAACTCCACCCCGTTGTTGCCTTGCACTATCACGGCATATTGGCCGCCCTGGGGCGGGGTCAGCGGGGCGGCCTGGGCCGCCAGGGAAACGAGAGCACACACACCTATCAAGAGCCGCTGCATAACATCCTCTAACGTAACGAAGGGGCTGGCGCGGGAAGGCCAACCCTGAAAACCAAGATATTCATCTGTTTGGGCCAGACACCGTCCTAGCCAGGGGCGTTGGCGGTGCGGTAGCGGCCGTCGTAATCAAAAATCTTCTCTTTCACCTGCCAGAAACGCCCCGACTTGCGGGCGATGACGAAGTCCGGGTGGCGAAACTGGTGCTCTGCCGCCAGCACGCTCGCCAGGGTGGTGAATTCGGGCTCCAGGCTCGGGGCGGGCCAATGATGACGCACAAAGCGTTGTTGAAACAAGCGTTGCGCCCCTTGAGTGTGGAAAGAAAAGTACTCCATCAGGGTGAGGCCATCCTCGTCGTGATAGGTCACCTCCAGCCGCTCCCCCTGTTTGCCACGCCCGGCGGCCAGGGTCAGCCCCGCGCAGCGGATCACCATGCAGTCCTTGAGATTGAGGGCCTCCTTGAGCTTGTCGTCAGGATCCACCAGCAACTGATCGCAGTGCTGGCAGCGGCGGGCGGCGATGTCGTTTTCGCTGCCGCAACCGGGACAGATCTTGGCGCGAAAGCGGTAGTCGCACTCCTCGCGGTGACCCTCGTCATCTTCAAACAGTCCCTGACAGCGGCGACCGTAATGCTCGACCACCTTGCCCTCCTCGTCGGTCTTGCCCCAGAAGGTGTTGGCAAAGCCGCAGGCGGGGCAGGGTACCTGCACCGGTTCGGTGCCGGCGTGGGGCCTGGGTTCCCCCACCTCGGGGGCGAACAGGTTGAAGTTGTTGCCGGCGTAATCGAGTACCAGGCAATCGGTCTTGCCCGGCGACAGACGCAGGCCCCGGCCGACGATCTGCTGGTAGAGCGAGACCGACTCGGTGGGCCTGAGCATCACGATGAGGTCCACATGGGGGGCATCGAAGCCGGTGGTGAGCACCGCCACGTTGACCAGAAACTTGATTTCCCGCCCCTTGAAGGCGTTGATGAGGGCATCGCGCTCCGGGCCCGGGGTCTCGCCGGTGACGAGGGCCGCGCGCTGGGATTGGGCGCTGAGCAACCCCTGGATTTCCCGGGCGTGCTCGACGGTGGCGGCGAAGATCATCACCCCCTGCCGCTCGCGGGCATACTCCAGTACCTGACTCACTATGTGGGGGGTGACCCGCTCCTGGCGCCTGAGCTCGCCATTGAGGTCCGCCTCGCTGAACAGGCCGTTCTCCCGCGCCACCAGCTTGCTGAAGTCGTAATGAACTATGGGGGCATCGACCATGCGCGGCGGCGTCAGGTAGCCATTTTTCACCATGAAGCGCAGGGGCAGCTCGAATACGCAGTCGCCAAACAGCCGCTCGCCGTGGCTCTTGACCATGCCGTGGTAGTGACGCCGGTAGATCCAGCCCAGACCCAACCGGTAAGGGGTGGCGGTGAGGCCCAGGATCTTGAGGGCCGGGTTGGCGGCTTTCAGATGCCCGATCACCTGATGGTACTGGCTGTCGTCATCGAGCGAGACCCGATGGCACTCGTCGATGACGAGCAGGGAAAAGGCACCATCGAAGGCATCCAGGTTGCGGGCCACCGACTGCACCGAGCCGAACACCACCTGGGCGCTCGCCTGCTTGCTGTTGAGGCCGGCGGCGAAGATGTCGGCCTTGAGCCCCCAGGCCTCGTACTTGCCGTGGTTTTGCTCCACCAGCTCCTTGACGTGGGCCAGCACCAGCACCCGGCCGCGGGCCTTGCGGGCCAGCTCGGCGATCACCAGGCTCTTGCCCGCACCGGTGGGCAGCACCACCACGGCGGGATCCGGGTGCTGGCGAAAATGGCGGATGACGGCGTTGACGGCGTCGGTCTGGTAGGGTCTGAGAACGAACATGAGGGCGTGGCGTGTGGACATGGCGCGGCGCAGGATGGCGCCATTATAGGGGGCTTGGGGCCACAAAAACAGCGGGCCGGCATGATTGCCGGCCCGCAGGTACCACCAAGGTACGCTTAGTGGAAGGGGAACAGGTAGTTGAGCCAGCTGCCCATGCGCATCAGGATCTTGCGCATGACGGCCACATGGTGGAAGTGTTCGGTGTAGATGGCGGCCTGGCCGCTGGAGCCTGCGATCACCTGGTACTGGGCCCATTCGGGGTCGGTGATTTCGAGGACGATGGGCAGGCGACCCGGCACCTGGGCCGAGCTCTGATCGATGAGGCCCGCCTGAGCCTGGATGTTGCCTGGCGCCATGGCAGGGATCACGGACTGCACCTTGGCCTTGAAGATGCGACCAGGGATGCCATCGAGCACCACTTCGGCCTCATCGCCCGCCTTCAGGCGCTGCATGCTGTTTTGCCAGAACCAGCCGACATAGGCATTGGCATCCTCGTGGATGAAGGTCATGACGGGGCGGTACATGAAGGGGGCGGCGATCATACCGGGGCGCAGTGCCAGCTGTACCACATGGCCGTCGCTTGGGGCATGGACCACGGTCTGCTCCAGATCATATTGAGCGATCTTGAGCTGGGCATTGAGATCATCCAGGGCGGCTTTTTGCTGGTCTATCTGGGCGATGATGTCATCCACATTGGCCTGGGTCACATCCAGGTCACGTTGCTTGCCGATGCCCCGTCGCATCAGCTCCTGGGCGCGATCCCGGTCCAGGCTGGCGGAGCGCTTCCTGGCGTCGAGCGCCTTGAGGTAATCCTGATTGGAGGCGAGCCGTGCCGTCAGGCTGGCGACCTTCTGCTGGAAGGGCTCGGCGTCGATGCGAAACAGCACGTCACCCTGCTTCACCGGTTGGTTGGCCTGCACCGGCACCTCGGTGACACGGCCCTTGACCAGGGGCACGATGGGGGTGGAGACGTAGTAATTGCGTGCCAGTTCAGAATAGGGATGGTTGTAGTTCATCAGCATGATCAGAGTACCAATGATGATGATGCCACCCAGTGCGGCAGTGGGCACAGTCCATTTATTGAGCGGGATATGGAATATTTTGAAGACGGCCACACACAGGGCCGTGTAGGTCAGGATTAATAGAAAGTCCATGGGTTATCCCTGTTGTTCGCTCTGTTCGATATTGTTGATGCGGCTCTTCAAGTCGGCCAGCTCCTGCTTCAGCGAGGCTAATTCGTTCTCATCTTTCTGCAACCGCTGATTGAAACCCCAACCGCGTTCGGGGCGATAGAGGGTGGCCCAGATCCAGAGGAAGGGCCAGAGCACATGCAGGGTAAACAGGCTGACCCAGCCCGCCACGTGAATGGCATCCTGGTGCGGGTGTTGGCGATGCTTGGCTATTTCATAGGGAATATCGTGAATGACGATGATTCCGTAAAACATGGCCAAGACAACGAACACCAATATACCCAGGGCAATATAATCAAGTGCCATCTCTCTCTCCCGTTTGCATCCCAGTGGCAAGGCCAATGTCAGCCTAGCATCGACAGTCTATCCGTCGCCATGATGACAGTATATTTTCCCAGCACAAAGAGGAAATTACGTGCGGATCTTGGCGATACAGTCTTCATTCAGGGACCTATTATGGAGAGGGGAAACGGCGGTTTTCTTCACACGGAATGTGACTTGGCACCAGGGCATGGACCGAGCAAAGCCAGGTGGACCATGGGCAGGGAGGCGGGTGTGGCGAGATGAAAAATAAATTTGCAGTGCAGGCGTTATGGGCCGGGCTGTTGCTGGTACTGGTCAATCTGTCCCTGGTCACGCTGGCCTTTGGCGCCGAACCCAGGCTGGCGCCCACCGAACAGGAGCAGGCGCAGACCCTGGTGTTGCTCCATGAACCCATCGTTCTGCTGCAGGCCAAGTTCGGGCGCCTGGACGGGGCGGCCCGGGTGCGCCTGGTCAAGGAGCGGCTCAAACGGTTGCAGGCGTCCGACCTTGAACACCCCATCACCCTGGTGAGCGCCATGCGCTTTGGTCAGGATACGCGGGAGTTTCTGGTCAATGGCAAGCGGATCCTGGTGCTGGTGGAGGGGGATCTCGAGGCCCTGGATGAGCTGACCCTGGATCAGGCGAGCGAGCGCGTCCGGCAGCGACTCGACAAGGTGCGGCTCAAGTACCTGGAGCTGCACTCCACCCCCTATCTGCTCAAGGCCGGCGGCATGGCGCTGCTGGCCAGTCTGATCTTCTTCGGCCTGGTCTGGTCACTGCAATGGGGGCACAGGCGGTTCAGGAAGTGGTTGGCCCATCGCCTCCTGTTGCAAAAGGGGCTGATCCCCCATCAATGGCGCCAGGTGGCGGGCAATGTGGAGGTCCGCTTGCTTGGGATCATCACCCTGCTGCTGCTGTTCATGCTCGCCTATGGCTGGCTCACCTATGTGCTGGCACTCTTCCCCCAGACCCGGGCCTGGAGCGAGCGACTGGGGTCCTCCCTCTTCGCCCTGTGCGCCGACATGCTGGGGGGGATCATGGCCGCCATGCCCGGGCTGGTGACTGTGCTGCTCATCTTCGTCATCACCCGCCTGTTCATCCGCATGCTGGCCATCGTCTTCGATCGCATCGAGCGTGGCCAGTTCCGGGTGCAGGGGCTGCACGCCGAGACGGTGGGGGCGACCCGGCGCCTGCTCTCTGTGGTGATCTGGCTGTTTGCCCTGACGGTGGCCTACCCCTATCTGCCGGGGGCCAACTCCGATGCCTTCAAGGGGGTGAGCGTCTTCTTCGGCCTCATGGTGACCCTGGGCTCCGCCGGCATCATGAACCATGCCATGAGCGGCCTGGTGCTCATCTACTCCCGCGCCCTGCGCCCCGGCGATCTGGTGCAGATTGGCGAGGTGGAGGGGATGGTGACCGAGCTCAGCGCCCTCTCCACCAAGCTGGTGACCCGCCAGGATCACGAGGTGACCCTGCCCAACGCCGTGGTGGTGGGGGGCAAGGTGACCAACCTCACCCGGTTGGCGGGGGAGAAGGGGGTGGCCCTGCTCACCAAGGTGACCATCGGCTATGACACCCCCTGGCGTCAGGTCCATGCCATGCTGGAGCTGGCGGCCCGGCGCTGCGAGCAGCTCAACCAGGAGCAGGCCCCCCTGGTGCGCCAGCTCAATTTGCAGGACTGGTATGTGGAGTACGAGTTGCAGGTGCGGATGAAGCCGGGCTTGCTGCCCGCCGTGGTCAAGACCGAGCTTCACGGCCACATCCAGGACGTGTTCAACGAGTTTGGCGTGCAGATCATGTCCCCCAACTTCATTGCCCAGCCCGAGCAGGCGGTGCTGGTGGCCAGGGAGCAGTGGTACCAGGCGCCGGCCGAAGCGCCCAAAGAGGAGGGGGGGGCCGGCAACTGAGCCAGCCAACCGCGTCGGGGGCGCAACGAGAAAGGCCCGGCAGTGATGCCGGGCCTTTTGTCTTTGCCTGTCTGTTGGGGGCGGGTCAGCTCTCGTTGGGACGGCTCACCAGGGCCGGGCGGTACTTCAGCAGGAAGGCGACCGTGATGACGGCGGTGGAGGCCAGACCAATGATGGTGGAGATACCCATCTCCATGCCAAAGCCGATGGGGGCGTTGGCCAGGTAGGTGATGACCACGGCGGTCATGAACATGGCCGGTATGGTGCAGACCCAGTGCAACTTGGCTTCCTTGGCCAGGTAGGCGGCGCCGGCCCACAGCATGATCACCGCCGTCGTCTGGTTGGCCCAGCCAAAGTAGCGCCAGATCACCCCGAATTCCGCCTTGGAGATGAGGTAGCCCACCACGAACATGGGGATGGCGATCAGCAGACGCTTGACGATGGGCTTCTGGGTCATGTTGAGGAAGTCCGCCACGATCAGGCGGGCACTGCGAAACGCCGTGTCGCCTGAGGTGATGGGCAGGATCACCACGCCGAGGATGGCCAGGATGCCGCCGACGGTGCCGAGCAGGCCGGTGGAGACCTCGTGGACTACCGCGGAGGGGCCGCCGCTGGCCAGGGTGGCGTTCAGGGCATCCGTGCTCTCGTAGAAGGAGAGACCCAGGGTGCACCAGATCAGGGCGATGACCCCTTCACCAATCATGGCGCCGTAGAAGATGAAGCGGCCGGATTTCTCGTTTTGCATGCAGCGGGCCATCAGCGGCGACTGGGTGGCGTGGAAGCCGGACACGGCGCCACAGGCGATGGTGATGAACAGCAGCGGCCAGAGCGGCAGATCGGTCGGGTGCAGGTTGGAGAAATCCATCCCTGTGTTGTAGAACCCCTTGCCCGAGACCATGAGGCCGATGACCAGGCCCACGGACATGAACACCAGCAGGGCGCCGAAGATGGGGTAGAAGCGACCGATGATCTTGTCGATAGGTACTATGGTCGCGAGTATGTAGTAGGCAAAGATGGCGCCAATCCAGTAGACCAGATCGGTGGAGGTGAGGCTGGCCAGAAGCCCCGCCGGGCTCAGCACGAACACCACGCCCACCAGCATCAGCAAGATGACGGCGAACAGGTTCATGAAGTGCTTGGCGACCGTGCCCAGGTGCTCGCCGACCACGGTCGGCACCGAGGCGCCCTTGGCGCGTACCGACAGCATGCCGGAGAAGTAGTCATGGACGGCACCGGCGAAGATGCAGCCGAACACTATCCAGAGCATGGCGACCGGGCCGTAGAGGGCCCCCAGGATGGGGCCGAAGATGGGGCCGACCCCGGCGATGTTGAGCAGTTGTACCAGGTAGACCTTCTTGTCGGACATGGGCACATAGTCCACCCCGTCTGCCATGGTGATGGCGGGGGTCTTGAGCTCGGGTTTCGGGCCAAATATCCGTTCGATGAACTTACCGTATATGAAATAGCCGGCGACCAGCAGGCCGACACAGAGGAAGAACCAGACCATTGTTACGCTCCAATGCTTGTTATTGTGGTGTGCAAGGGGAGTCTAGGGGGCGGGTGTGTAAAGCGCATGTGAAAAAGCCTGAGCGGCCATGTAGCGGCGCGAGCGGCGGGCATCTGTGATCCCGCTCACGGTGCCGCGTTGATATAACGCTCAATTGAGGCCGAACTGCTCTTTGAGCTCCTTGAGGTAACGGCGGCTGACCGGCACGCGGGCCCCGCTGGGGGTGACTATCTCGGCCAACTGGTTGTCGAGCAGGGCTATCTCGAAGATGGCGGCGGGGTGGATCAAGTACTGGCGATGGCAGCGCAGCAGCGGGCTCTTCTCCTCCAGGGCCTTGAGGGTGAGCTGGGTATGGAGCAGCTCCCCCTGGCAGGCCACGTGCACCCCGCCCAGATCCGAGAAGGCGTACTCCACCTGGTCGATGGGCAGCAGCCGCACCCGGTTGTGCAGATAGCCGGGAATGTGGCGAATGGTTGGCGCCAGGGCGGCCACGGGCTGGGGGTGCATGTCCTGCTTGAGGCGTGCCAGCGTCTTGGCGAGGCGGGCAGGCTCCACCGGCTTGAGCAGGTAGTCGAAGGCGTTCTCCTCGAAGGCCTGGATGGCGTACTCGTCGAAGGCGGTGACAAACACGATGCGGGGCAGGGGGTCGAGCATGGCCACCAGCTCCATGCCGCTGAGTTTGGGCATCTGGATATCGAGGAACACCACGTCCGGTTTCAGGGCATTGATGAGGGTGAGGGCCTCCAGGGCATTGGCCGCCTGGCCCAGGATCTCGATGGCGGGATCCTGGCCGAGCAGCAGGGCCAGTTCGTCCCGGGCATAGGGTTCATCGTCGACGATCAGGGTGCGGATCATGCAGTCTCCTCGGCGCGGGGGCCTCGTCTGTCGCCTTGTTGGGGAAAAGGGGCTCTGGCGTCGGATCGGCCTGTCTCCTCGGCGCGGGGGCCTCGTCTGTCACCTTGTGGTGGAAAAGGGGTTCTGGCGTCGGCTCGGCCTGTCTCCTCGGCGCGGGGGCCTTGCCAGTCTCTTTGCGGGGGGAAAGGGGTCATGTGCTCTCCTTGGGCAGGGTGAAGGAGACCCGGGTCCAGTGGTCGGGCTCGCAGCGAATCTTGATGCCGTATTGGGGGCCAAAGGCGCTCTTGAGCCGCTTGTCGACGATGGAGAGGCCGAGCCCGTCGCCGTTCGCCCCCGGCTGCCAGCAGCCTGCGTTGTCCTCGACGCTGATGGTCACGCACCCCTGGTGCTCCTGGGCGATCAGCCGCAGCCGCCCCTGGCCGAGCAGGGTGGAGATGCCGTGCTTGATGGCATTCTCGATGAGGGGCTGCAGGGTGAAGCTCGGCAGGCGCAGCTGGGCCAGATGGGGCGGGATCTCGTTGATGACGGTCAGGCGGTCGCCAAAGCGGGCCAGCTCTATCTCCAGGTAGGATTGGCAGTGCTCCTGCTCCTCCTGCAGGGTGGCGAGTCCGCTCTGGCGCTTGAGGTTGTTGCGAAAAAAGCGCGACAGGTGCAGCAGCAGCTCCCGGGCCTTGTCCGGGTTGCTGCGGGTGATGGCGCTGATGGTATTGAGGGTGTTGAACAGGAAATGGGGGTTGATCTGGGCCTGTACCAGCTTGAGCTCGGATTGCATCAGCAGCCGCTGCTGCTGCTCTATCCGGCCGCTGAGCAGCTGCTGGGAGAGCAGGTTGGCGATCCCCTCCCCCAGGGTGTGATTGATCTTGAGAAACAGCCGGGTCTTGGGCTCGTAGAGCTTGATGGTGCCTATCACCCCCATGTCCCCCTGCAGGGGGATCACCAGCACGGAGCCCAATTCGCAGTGGGGGGAGATGCTGCAGCGATAGGGCTGGCTGTTGCCATCGGCAAACAGCACCCGGTTCTCGCTGATGGCCTGTTGGGTGAGACGGGAGGTGATGGGGGTGCCGGGCTTGTGGTGATCCTCCCCGGTGCCGATGAAGGCCAGGATCTTGTCGGTATCCGTAATGGCCACGGCGCCGACCCCGGTCTCCTCCTTGATGATGTGGGCAATTTTCTCGCTGGCATCGCTGGTGAAGCCCCGGCTCATGATGCCGACGGTGCGGTTGGCGATGGTGAGGGCCTTGGCCGAGAAGACCCGGGAGAACTTCTCATACATCTGCTGTTGATCGCGGATCATGCTGATGAAGAGCGCGGCGCCACAGGAGTTGGCCAGGATCATGGGGGTGGCGATGGTGCGCACCAGCAGCAGCGCCTTGTCGAAGGGGGTTGCCACCAGCAAGATGATGACCATCTGCATCACCTCGGCCACCAGAGTGACGAAGAAGGCGGTTCTGGGCTCGAACAGGGCATCCATCCGACCGGCCCGCATCAGGCGCCAGTGGACAAGACCGCCCAGCAGCCCCTCGCAGGTGGTGGAGATGGCGCAGGCCAGATCGGTAAAGCCCCCCAGGCTGTAGCGGTGCAGGCCGCCGGTCAGGCCGACCAGCAGGCCGACCAATGGGCCCCCCAGCAGACCCCCGAGCACGGCGCCCACCGCCCGGGTGTTGGCGATGGCATCATCGATATCCAATCCCACATAGGTGCCCAGGATGCAGAAGCCGGAGAAGAGCACATAAATGAGCACCTTGTGGGGCAGGCGCACCGAGAAGTGGGTCAGCGGCCGAAACAGCGGGGTCTTGGAGAAGAGATAGGCGATGACCAGAAAGACGCTCATCTGCTGCAACAGGGAGAGGATCAATTGCATAAAAAGTGTTCCTCATGGCGAGAGGTCCAAATGGTAACCATCGCTAGAAAACCGTGATCAGGATCTTGTTCTGCGGCCGCTCAGTCGGCACCCTGTTGAGTATTTTGCCAGAGAGTGGAAATAAAAACATATAAAATCAGTGAGTTAAATTGATATTTGTGTAAATGAGAAACAATTGGTATTCAAGTGGTGAGCATGAATGCATCCCGAGGATGCGCCACACGGAGGTGGCATGCTCCGCCTGGCCGCGAGGCTGGGCGTTTTTTATCCAGCTCCAATGGCGGACGATTCTGGAGGGGCTCGAGCAATTATTCAGGTTTGTCCAATGAGTTATCCCCAGCTTCTGGGGATAACTTAGAATGCAAAGTAATAACAGCAACGTCGCCCCAGATTGAAGAAGTGGCGCTGGGCCTCATCAAGCTCCTCCGGCTTGAGGGCGGCGGTGATGGTGCGCCCATCTTCGCGCAGATCGATGAGGCTGACCCCCTCGGTTCGCTGGCCCTTGATGAAAGGGAGGATCTTGGGGCTGAGGGGGCGGGTCGGCTCCGTGCTGATCACCAGGGCCAGGGCGCCGTCCGAGAGCTGTACCAGGGTGCCGGGGGGATAGACGCCGAGCAGCTTGATGAGCAGCTTGACCATGGATTGTTCGAACTTCTTCTGGGAGAGCTTGTAGAGCAGGCTGATGGCCTGATTGGGGGTGACCGGCTGGCTGGCGCCTCTGGGGTGCAGCAGTTCGTCGAAGTAGTCCACCAGACCGATGAGTCGCGCCAGCGGCGGTATCTCTCCTCCCTTGATCCCGAGCGGAAAGCCGCTGCCGTCGAGCCGTTCGTGGTGCAGGTGGGCCGCCTGACGGATCCTGGGCTCGAAGGCCTGCAGCTGATTGAGCATCTCCAGTCCGTACTGGGGGTGCATGTTGAGGTAGTTCTGCTCGGCCCGGGTCAGCTCGCCCCGTTTCTGGCTGATCTGGGAGGGGACCCTCAGCTCGCCGATGTCGTGGATGAGGCCGGCCAGGCCGACCTCTTCGACCACCAGGGGGGGCATCCCCAGCTCGCGGGCCATCAGCATGGCGATGAAGGCGACGTTGAGGCTATGTTGCAGCAGTATGTCGCTGTGGGGCGTGCGAATGAGGTGCAGGCCCAGGGGCCCCTCATGCTGTGCCAGGCGGGCGGCCAGGGTGCGCACCAACTGGGCCGTGTTGGCCAGCCCCTCGTCCGGTTTCAGGTTGAGGGCGCCGAGCGCCTCGCGCAGATCCGATATCGATTGGCCATAGGCCTTCTCGGCCGCCCGCAGGGAGCGGCGCCAGCGTTTCTCGTCGAAGCGGGTGTCAGTCGTGAGGGGAGCGGGGGGAGGGACATCCGGCGCCGTGACCACGGTTGGCTCCCCGTGCAGCAGGGGAGCCAGGGGCAGGTCGCTCTTGTCGGTGTCCACGGTGAGCAGGGCCAGATCCAGGTGACGAATGATGTCGAGCTGCTGCTGATCCTTGATCTTGAAGGCATTGAACAGAAAAGGGTGCTGCTGCCAGCCCACGGGCAGGTGCACATAGTGACCCACCCGCAGCTGCTCTATGGATGCTTCTATCAGCGCCATATGACGCACTCCCTCGCCAAAACCCTACTCACAAGCTAGCAAAATTAGAGAGATAGACAAACAAAAAGCCCGCGCATGAGCGCGGGCTTTTGGGTCACTGCGGCGGCTTATCAGGCCTTGGCTTTCTTCTTGCCGCCTTCGACCTTGGCCTCAACCTTGGCGACCACCTGGGCCTCCTCGCTGAAGGGACGGCCGTAGTAGGTGTCCATCAGGATGGCTTTGAGCTCGCTGATCAGCGGGTAGCGCGGGTTGGCGCCGGTGCACTGGTCATCGAAGGCTTCGATGGCCAGCTGGTCAACCTTGGCCAGGAAGTCGGCTTCGGTCACGCCTGCTTCGCGGATGGAGGCCGGGATCCCTAAGGTGGCCTTCAGCTCATCCAGCCAGGTCAGCAACTTCTCGATCTTGGCGGCGGTGCGGTCACCGGCGGCGGTCAGACCCAGATGGTCGGCCACTTCGGCATAACGACGGCGAGCCTGCGGACGGTCGTACTGGGAGAACGCGGTCTGCTTGGTCGGGTTGTCGTTCGCGTTGTAGCGGATGACGTTGCTGATCAGCAGGGCGTTGGCCAGGCCGTGCGGGATGTGGAACTCGGCACCCAGTTTGTGGGCCATGGAGTGACACACACCCAGGAAGGCGTTGGCGAACGCGATACCGGCGATGGTGGCGGCGTTGTGCACCTTCTCGCGGGCAACCGGGTCATTGGCACCGTTCTGGTAGCTGGAGGGCAGGTACTCTTTGAGCAGTTTCAGGGCTTGCAGCGCCTGACCGTCGGAGTACTCGTTGGCCAGCACGGAGACATAGGCTTCCATGGCGTGAGTCACGGCATCGATACCACCGAAGGCGCACAGGGATTTGGGCATGCCCATCACCAGGTTGGCATCGACGATGGCCATGTTCGGGGTCAGCTCGTAGTCGGCCAGCGGGTATTTCATGCCGGTGGCGTCGTCGGTCACGACCGCAAACGGGGTCACTTCAGAACCGGTACCGGACGTGGTGGTGATGCAGACCAGCTCAGCCTTCACGCCCATTTTCGGGAACTTGTAGATACGCTTGCGGATGTCCATGAAGCGCATGGCCAGATCTTCGAATGCGGTCTCCGGGTGCTCGTACATGACCCACATGATCTTGGCCGCATCCATGGGTGAACCACCGCCCAGTGCCAGGATAACGTCCGGCTTGAAGGAGTGGGCCATCTCGGCGCCCTTGCGTACCACGGACAGAGTCGGATCGGCTTCCACTTCGTAGAAGACTTCCACTTCCATCGAGAGGCCCTTGAGCAGACGAACCACTTCGTCGGCGTAGCCGTTGTTGAACAGGAAGCGGTCGGTCACGACCAGTGCGCGCTTTTTACCTTCCAGGTCGCCCAGGGCGATCGGCAGGGAACCACGACGGAAGTAGATGGATTTCGGAAGTTTGTGCCACAGCATATTTTCTGCCCGTTTTGCGACTGTCTTCTTGTTGATCAGGTGCTTGGGACCCACGTTTTCGGAGATGGAGTTACCACCCCAGGAGCCGCAACCCAGGGTCAGGGACGGGGCAATGGCGAAGTTGTACAGGTCACCGATACCACCCTGGGTGGTCGGGGTGTTGATCAGGATTCGGGCGGTCTTCATCTTGTCGCCGAAGTACTTGATGCGGTCGGCGTTGCGATCCTGGTCGGTGTACAGACCGGAGGTGTGGCCGATACCACCCAGGTTGACCATTTTGCAGGCCATCTCGACGGCTTCTTCGAAGTTCTTGGCACGGAACATCCCCAAGGTCGGGGAGAGCTTCTCGTGAGCGAACTCTTCCTCTTCACACACTTCCAGACCTTCACCGATGAGGATCTTGGTGGTGGCAGGCACGGTCACGCCGGACATTTCGGCGATCTTGGTGGCAGGCTGGCCCACGATGTTGGCGTTCATGGCGCCGTTGATCAGGATGACCTTGCGCACCTTGTCCGCTTCTTCCTTGGTCAGCACATAACCGTTGTGAGTGGCGAAACGCTCTTTCACCTGGTCATAGATGGCGTCAACCACGATGACGGCTTGCTCGGAGGCACAGACTACGCCGTTGTCGAAGGTCTTGGACATCAGGATGGAGGCGACGGCGCGCTTCACATCGGCAGTCTCGTCGATGACGACGGGGACGTTGCCCGCACCTACACCGATGGCGGGCTTGCCGGAGGAGTAAGCGGCTTTCACCATGCCCGGGCCACCGGTGGCCAGGATCAGGTTGATGTCGTTGTGCTTCATCAGGGCGTTGGAGAGCTCAACGGTCGGTTGATCAATCCAGCCGATGATGTCTTTCGGCGCACCGGCGGCGACGGCTGCATCCAGTACCAGCTTGGCGGCGGTATTGGTGGAGTTCTTGGCACGGGGGTGCGGGGAGAAGATGATGGCGTTGCGGGTCTTCAGGGAGATCAGGGACTTGAAGATCGCAGTGGAGGTCGGGTTGGTGGTCGGTACGATACCGCAGATGATGCCGACCGGCTCGGCGATGGTGATGGTGCCCATCTCGTCATCTTCACTGAGGATGCCGCAGGTCTTCTCTTCTTTGTATTTGTTGTAGATGTATTCGGAGGCGAAGTGGTTCTTGATGACCTTGTCTTCGATGATGCCCATACCGGACTCTTCCACGGCCATCTGGGCCAGGGGGATACGGGCATTGCTGGCGGCCAGGGCGGCGGCGCGGAAGATCTTGTCTACCTGCTCTTGCGAGAAGCTGGCGAATTCACGCTGTGCTTCTTTGACGCGGGCAACCAGTGCATCCAGTTCAGCCATATTGGTTACTGCCATGTTTATCTCCTGATGATTTTGAAAAACTGTTTAGTAAGACCTTGGCAATGCCCGGCAATTATAGACGCCGTGTCAAGGTTGACTTGACCCCTATGGGGTATTTACACGTCTTACTGAACTGCTTTCGGTATCGATTATGGGTCGTCTCCCGTCGACGAAGCTTGATCTGGATCATGTGTAACAAAAGAACAAAAGAAATTTTATTTCACAATACATGTTTTGAGCATGTTACGGGCTTGTGGGAAGGGGGAGTGCCGGGAGAGGAGGGGGCGTGAAGGTCATTCACGCCATTAAAATCAAGCAGTTAAAACGACAACATCCCAGTGGCCCTGCTGCTCGGTGGGTAGAATGGGGGCCGCATTGTGGTAGAAACGGCGATCGTCGAGCACCAGATACTCGCCGGTTGTTAATGCTTGTTGGAAAAAAGGTGGTTGCCTTAATCCATGATAGAGCTGAAGTTCTCCGCCGCTGACCCCCTGGCTGCCACAGAAGAAGACGCCGATGAAGTCGAAGCCATCCTGATGCACCCCCTCGGGGGCGGGTGGGGTCTCGCTGCCGGAGACGGCGCAGATCCGCATCTGATGCACCCCTATCTCGCGGCCATCCGCCAGGGCGGTGTGGCGCACGAAGGCGGCCAGCATGGCCTGGAAGGCGTCGTGCTCGGCGAAGCCGGGTACCAGATCGGCATAGGTGCGCGGCACATCCCCGAGAAACTTGTTGACGGCGGCGGCCTGGAAGAAGACACCGTTGTCGAGGCGGTGAAAGCCCTGGCCCTGTTTCTCGAAGCGGCCATAGCGGCGGCGGCGAAAATCGCCGTCGATATAGGGGTCGATCGGGAGTTGTCCGAAAAACCGCGTCAGGGCGGCAACCCGCTCCGCCGGCAGGGTATCGAGTTGCCAATCCAGCGTGACATCCGTATCTATCATTGCAAACTCCTCTTTTCGTGAGATGAAATATTGCCGCCAGGATCCATGGCGAGATAAAGTTCGAAAAGAGTTTACCAAAATGTTAATTCGCTACAATGTTTTTTAACAAACGTTTATGTCGAAATTTGATAACACATTAGAGGAACTAACTGGAGAGCCCGCTTCAGCCTGAAATTATTTGATTGGTGACCCTACTCGCGATGGGGTAAATTTACGCACAATTTATTACCCCCGGCCTTGTGGCCGCTCCTGTGTGGATGACATCCGTGGCTGACATCGATTTCTCGTTATATCTGAAGTTTTTCATTGGCCTGATCGCCATCATCAACCCGCTCGGTCTGCTGCCGGTCTTCGTCAGCCTGACCAATCACCAGACCCCGTCCGAGCGGATGAAGACCAATACCACGGCCAACATCGCCGTCATGGTGATCTTGCTGGTGGCCATGTACATGGGGCAGCTGATCCTCGATGGCTTCGGCATCTCGCTGGCGTCATTTCGTATCGCAGGGGGCTCGCTCATCACCCTGATCGCCTGGTCCATGCTGCAGGGCAAGCTGGGGGAGGTGAAACACAACAAGCAGGAGAAGGGGGAGCTGGCCGCCCGTGAATCCATTGCCGTGGTGCCGCTGGCGTTGCCGCTGATGGCGGGACCCGGCGCCATCTCCTCGGTCATCGTCTATGCCAGCCAGAGCCACTGGCAGCAGCTGCTCGGCATGTCCCTGGTGGTGGTCATCTTCTCTTTCTGCTCCTGGCTCATCTTCCGCGCCGCCCCCTTGCTGTTCAAGCTGATGGGCAATACCGGCATCAACGTGGTGACCCGGATCATGGGTCTCATCATGATGTCCCTTGGCATCGAGATCATGGTGGCGGGGATCAAGGGAGTCTTTCCCAGCCTGATGTGAGATGAGTCAGTTTTGTCGTAGCCGGTCCCTGTGACCGGCTTTTTATTGTTTCTTTTTCGTAAACCATTTCCTAGAATCGAGCGGCTTTTGTATATAAAAACACCGTTACAGCCTATTTAAATGCTGAATAATTCGCTGAAAGTTGTTTATTTAACCAAACTCGCACGTCTGCCCTGATGCTATCTATTGCATTATCAGAAATGACAGGGAATTATGCTGACTGCGTGCCTCGGCCCGCATGACGAACAAACGCATGGAATGTTCTTGTTGGAGTAATGGAAATGACTCATAAAAAAACAATGATTAATACCCTTTTATTGGCCGCGCTATTCGGTGGAGCCTCCCTGGTCCACGCCGCCGACGTCCCCGCCGGCACCCAGCTCGCCCCCGAGCAGGTCCTGGTCAAAGGCAATGGCTCCGAGCCCGCCACCCTGGACCCGCACAAGACCGAAGGAACGGTCGAATCCAATATTCAACGTGACCTGTTCGAAGGCCTGATAAGCTCGGGCCCCAAGGGTGAAGTGCTGCCCGGCGTCGCCGAATCCTGGGAGACCAAGGACAACAAGCACTTCGTCTTCCACCTGCGCAAGGATGCCAAGTGGTCCAACGGGGATCCCGTCACCGCCCATGACTTCGTCTTCGCCTTCCAGCGGGCGGTGGATCCCAAGACGGGTTCTCCCTACTCCTGGTACATGGAGATCCCGACCATAGTCAACGCCAGCGAGATCATCGCGGGCAAGCAGCCGGCCGATACCCTGGGGGTGAAGGCGGTCGATGATCACACCTTCGAGGTGCAGCTGGAAAAAGCGATCCCTTACTTCGTCAGCATGCTCTCCCACACCACCACCTATCCGGTCCCCAAGAAGGTGATCGAGCAGTTCGGTGACAAGTGGACCCAGCCCGGCAACATGGTCTCCAACGGTGCCTACCAGCTGAAGGACTGGGTGGTCAACGAGCGGGTCGATGTGGAGCGCAACCCCCACTACTGGAACGACGCCAAGACCGTCATCAACAAGGTGACCTATCTGCCGATCCAGTCCACCAACGCCGAGCTGAACCGCTATCTGGCCGGTGAGGTGGACATGACCTATCAGATGCCCATCGAACGCTTCAAACAGATGAAGAAAGAGAAGCCCGATGAGCTGAAGGTGACCGGTTATGTGGGCACCTACTACTACACCTTCAACACCAAGCGCAAACCCTATGACGATGCCCGGGTGCGTACCGCCCTCACCTATGCCATCGATCGCAACGTGATCGCCGACAAGGTGATGGGGCAGGGTCAGACCCCGAGCTATGCCCTGGTGCCGGACTTCGTGGACGGCTTCAAGCCGGTGGCGCCCGAGTGGTCCAAGCTGAGCCAGGCCGAGCTCGATGCCAAGGCCAAGGCCCTGCTGGCCGAGGCCGGTTATGGCCCGGGCAACCCGCTCAAGTTCGAGCTGCTCTACAACACAGACGACAACCACAAGAAGGTGGCCGTGGCCGTCGCCTCCATGTGGAAGAAGCTGGGCGTGCAGGTGAGCCTGGTGAACCAGGAGTGGAAGACCTACCTGGAAACCCTCAAGCAGGGGCAGTTCGATGTGGCCCGTCGCGGCTGGATTGCGGACTACAACGAAGCCTCTTCCATGCTGGATCTGATGCAGACCACCCACGGCAACAACGACGGCAAATACTCCAACCCGACGTTCGACAAGCTGATGGACGAGTCTCGGGATCAGGTCGACGATGCGTCCCGCAACAAGCTCTATGCCCAGGCCGAAGAGATCCTGGTCAAGGACATGCCCATCGCCCCCATCTATCAGTACGTGACGGCCCGCATGGTGAAACCTTATGTGGGTGGCTACCCGGCCAACCCGCTCGACAACCTCTACAGCAAAGACATGTACGTCGTTGCCCACTGAGTAACCCGACCAGTCGCATAACAAGCAGGCCCGCCACGGCGCGGGCCTTAATTAAAACCGCGACCCCTTGGAAGCAGTACAGGACAGGAAATGTCTATGTTGAAATTCATCCTCAAACGTCTGTTGGAAGCGATCCCGACCCTGCTGGTCCTGATCACCGTCTCCTTCTTCATGATGCGCTTCGCCCCCGGTAACCCCTTTACCAGCGAACGGGCATTGCCGCCGGAAGTGCTGGCGAACATAGAGGCGAAGTACGGCCTGGACAAACCCATCGGCACCCAATACCTCACCTACCTGGGCAACCTGGTTCAAGGTGACTTGGGGCCGTCGTTCAAATACAAGGATTTCTCGGTCAATGATCTGGTGAGTCAGGCGCTGCCGGTCTCCGCCAAGATAGGGGCCTTCGCCTTCCTGTTTGCGGTCTTGCTGGGGGTCACCTTCGGCACCATAGCGGCCCTCAAGCAGAACACCCTCATCGACTATCTGCTGATGTCGTCGGCCATGGCCGGGGTGGTGATCCCCGGCTTCGTGCTGGCGCCGCTACTGGTGCTCTTCTTCAGCATCTATCTCGGCTGGTTCCCGGCCGGTGGCTGGCAGGGGGGCGGGGTGCAGTTCATGGTGCTGCCGGTGTTTGGCATGATGATGTACTACATCTCCGCCATCTCCCGCATCATGCGCGGCAGCATGATAGAGACCATGAACTCCAACTTCATCCGCACCGCCCGTGCCAAGGGCCTGCCCCTGCGCCACATCATCCTGAAACACGCCCTGCGTCCGGCCATGCTGCCGGTGGTCTCCTACCTGGGTCCGGCGTTCGTGGGCATCATCACCGGTTCAGTGGTGATCGAGACCATCTTCGGTTTGCCGGGGATTGGCCAGCTGTTTGTCAACGGTGCGCTCAACCGTGATTACTCCATGGTGCTCGGCCTGACCATTCTGGTCGGGGCGCTGACCATCACCTTTAACGCCGTGGTCGATATCCTCTATGCCTTCATCGATCCCAAGATCCGTTACTAAGCCGGGAGTACATCATGGTTGTCACAACTGAGAAACGCGAAGCCGTGGAGGCGTTCGCGCAAAAAGTGGAAGTGGTGGAGGGGCGTTCCCTGTGGAAGGATGCCCGCCGCCGTTTCCTGCGCAACAGGGCCGCACTGGTGAGCCTCATCATTCTCACCCTCATCGGGCTGGCGGTGATCGTCGGGCCCCACCTGTCTCAATACACCTTCGACGATCCGGACTGGGGCGCCATGCAGGCGGCCCCTGACATGGAGACGGGTCACTGGTTTGGTACCGACAGCCTGGGTCGGGATCTGTTCGTGCGCACCCTCTTGGGGGGGCGCATCTCCCTCATGGTCGGCATCATGGGGGCCCTGGTGGCCGTCATCATCGGCACCCTGTATGGCGCCACCTCCGGCTTCATCGGCGGCCGGGTCGACAGCCTGATGATGCGCGTGCTGGAGATCCTCAACGCCTTCCCCTTCATGTTCTTCGTCATCATGCTGGTCACCTTCTTCGGCCGCAACCTGGCGCTCATCTTCATCGCCATCGGCGCGGTGAGCTGGCTCGACATGGCGCGGATCGTTCGCGGCCAGACCCTGAGCCTCAAGAGCAAGGAGTTCATCGAGGCGGCCCATGTGTGCGGCGTCTCCAAGTGGAAGATCATCACCCGCCACATAGTGCCCAACGTGCTCGGCATAGTGGCGGTCTACGCCACCCTGCTGGTGCCGGGCATGATCATGTTCGAATCCTTCCTGAGCTTCCTCGGCCTCGGGGTGCAAGAGCCCATGACCAGCTGGGGTGCCCTGCTGGATGAAGGCTCCAAGTCGATGGAGGTGGCCATCTGGCAACTTCTGTTCCCCGCCGGTTTCATGGTGGTGACCCTGTTTTGCTTCAACTTCCTCGGGGACGGCCTGCGTGATGCCCTCGATCCAAAGGATCGATAAGTCGGCAAAGGATCGGTAAGGCGCCAAAGGATCGATAAGACCCCAAGGGATCGATAAGACCTCAAGGGATCGATAAGACCTCAAGGGATCGATAAGACCTCAAGGGATCGATAAGACCTCAAGGGATCGATAAGACCTCAAGGAATCGATAAGACCTCAAAGGCGCCACAAGACCCATCCTCTGAGCGCGCGGCGCCAGCGGGCTGGGCAGGCAAGCATCACGAGCGATCGATAAGGAATTTTTCAATGAATTTACTGGATGTAAAAGATCTGCGGGTGGAGTTCAAGACCCCGGACGGCAACGTGGTGGCCGTGAACGACCTCAACTTCTCCCTGGCGGCAGGCGAGACCCTCGGCATCGTCGGCGAGTCCGGTTCGGGCAAGTCCCAGACCGCATTCGCCATCATGGGGCTGCTGGCCAAAAACGGCATCATCACAGGTTCGGCCCGGTTTCAGGGGGAGGAGATCCTCAATCTCCCCGAATCCAAGCTCAACAGGATCCGATCCGAGAAGATCGCCATGATCTTCCAGGACCCCATGACCTCGCTCAATCCCTACATGAAGGTGAAGGATCAGCTGATGGAAGTGCTGATGCTGCACAAGGGGGTGACCAAGGCGGCGGCGTTCGAGGAGTCGGTACGCATGCTGGACGCGGTCAAGATCCCCGAGTCGCGCCAGCGCATGAACATGTATCCCCACGAGTTCTCCGGCGGCATGCGCCAGCGGGTGATGATCGCCATGGCACTGCTGTGCCGGCCCCAGCTGCTCATCGCCGATGAGCCGACCACGGCCCTGGACGTGACGGTGCAGGCCCAGATCATGACCCTGATGAACGAGCTCAAGCGCGAATTCAACACCTCCATCATCATGATCACCCACGATCTGGGCGTGGTGGCCGGCATCTGCGACAAGGTGCTGGTGATGTATGCCGGGCGCACCATGGAGTACGGCCGGGTCAACGACATCTTCTATCGCCCGAGCCACCCCTATACCGAAGGCTTGCTGCGGGCCATTCCCCGCCTCGACACCGAGGGGGAGATATTGCCCACCATACCGGGCAACCCGCCCAACCTGCTGCGTCTGCCCAAAGGCTGCCCCTTCCAGGAGCGCTGCCACCGCGCGCACGAGCGCTGCGGCCAGGAGTCGCCGCGCTTGCTGCCCTTCAACGACGGCCGCACCCGTGCGTGCCACTGGGTGTCCGATGCCATGGTCAAGGGAGTGAACTAAATGGGTACTGACAAGAAACTGCTGCTGGAGGTGTCCGACCTCAAGGTCCACTTCAGCATCAAGAGCGACAAGGCCTGGCCCTGGGCCAAGCCCTCCACCCTCAAGGCGGTGGACGGCGTCACCCTGCGCCTCTACGAGGGGGAGACTCTCGGCGTGGTGGGGGAGTCCGGCTGCGGCAAGTCCACCTTCGCCCGGGCCCTGATCGGCCTGGTGCCGGCCACCGACGGCAAGGTGGTGTGGCTCGGCCAGGATCTGACCAAGCTCGAGCAGAACGCCCTGCGTGAAAAGCGCAAGGAGATCCAGATGATCTTCCAGGATCCCCTGGCCTCCTTGAATCCGCGCATGACCATAGGCGACATCATCGCCGAGCCCCTCATCACCTTCTACCCCAAGCTCCCCAAGGCGGAGGTGGAGAGCCGGGTGCGGGCCATGATGACCAAGGTGGGCCTGCTGCCCAACCTGGTGAACCGCTACCCCCACGAGTTTTCCGGTGGCCAGTGCCAGCGCATCGGCATCGCCCGGGCCCTGATCCTGGAACCCAAGATGATCATCTGCGACGAGCCGGTCTCGGCGCTGGATGTCTCCATCCAGGCCCAGGTGGTCAACCTGCTCAAGTCCATCCAGAAGGAGATGGGGTTGTCGCTCATCTTCATCGCCCACGACCTGTCCGTGGTGAAACACATCTCGGATCGGGTGCTGGTGATGTATCTGGGCAACGCGGTGGAGCTGGGCAAGGGCAAGGAGATCTACGCCAATCCCCTGCACCCCTACACCCGGGCCCTGATGTCGGCGGTGCCCATCCCGGATCCGGATCTCGAGCGCAGCAAGGTCATCCAGATCCTGGAGGGGGATCTGCCGTCCCCCATGAATCCGCCCTCCGGTTGCGTGTTTCGCACCCGCTGTCCGGTGGCGGGCCCGGAGTGCGCCAAGACCCGGCCCGTGCTTGAGGGCAACTTCGATCATGCCGTCTCCTGCCTGAAAGTGGATCCCCTCTGAGGTCAGGGCTCTGCCAGGGGCGCCCACCGGGCGCCCCTGTTTTTGCGCCTGAGTAAAGATGCGCCTTGGCGCCGCCGTGCGAGGCTGTTACCATCCGCCCCACAAGGGGAGTAACTTCTCGCCGGTCTGTCGTCATTACGGTGTGTTTGCACAGCAAACCACCCGGCACCCGGGCAGTCGATGCCAATCGGCTGTAAGTGAGACCTTGCCGAGAGGCAAGGTGACGCTGCTCCAAACGCAAGCCCACGCCTCCGGTCGTGGGTTTTGTCGTTTCAAGGAGAGCTGAACATGGGTGAATGGTGGATGTGGTTGGGGTTCTTCGCCCTGGTGTTGACCCTGCTCTGGGTCGATTTGCGGTTCGTGGGGGGCGGCCGATCCCACAAGGTCTCCCTCAAGGAGGCGGGCGCCTGGTCCCTGGTCTGGGTCAGCGTGGCCCTGCTGTTCAATCTGGCCATCTGGTACTGGGCCGACCTGCACCTGGGGCGGGAGATGGCGAACCAGAAGGGGCTGGAGTTTCTCTCGGGTTACCTCATCGAGAAGGCGCTGGCGGTGGACAACGTCTTCGTCTGGCTGATGCTGTTTGGCTACTTCGCCATCCCGGCCGAGCTGCAGCGCCGGGTGCTGCTGTACGGGGTGCTGGGGGCCATCGTCATGCGGGCCGGCATGGTGTTCGCGGGCAGCTGGCTCATCGAGCAGTTCCACTGGATCCTCTATCTGTTTGGCGCCTTCCTGCTGCTGACCGGGGCCAAGATGCTGTGGGCCGCCGACCAGGAGCCGGATCTGGAAAACAATGCCCTGCTGGGCTGGATGCGGCGCCGCTTCAAGGTGACCGAGCGCCTGGAGGGGGAGAAGTTCTTCGTCTGGCGTGACGGGGTGCGTTACGCCACGCCGCTGCTGCTCATCCTGGTGCTGGTGGAGGTGAGCGATCTCATCTTCGCGGTGGACAGCATCCCGGCCATCTTCGCGGTGACCACGGATCCCTTCATCGTGCTGACCTCCAACATCTTCGCCATCATGGGGTTGCGCGCCATGTACTTCCTGCTGGCCGGCGTCGCCGAGCGTTTCACCCTGCTCAAATACGGCCTGGCCTGCATCCTGATGTTCATCGGGGTCAAGATGCTGCTGCTCGACATCTTCAAGATACCGACCGGCATTGCATTGGGCGTGGTGGCCCTCATTCTGGTGGCCTCCATGGGGCTGAGTCTCTGGGTGACCCGCAAGAAGCTGGCATAAGGTCGTTCGGCTGGATTGGCGCAAGATCCCGTGCGGTGTATCGCCCTCGGCGTGGTGGCGCAGATCCTGGTCGGCTCCATGGGGCTCAGTCTCTGGGTGACCCGCAAGAAGCTGGCGTAAGGTCGTGCGGCTGGATTGGCGCAAGATCCCGTGCGATGTATTGCCCTCGGCGTGGTGGCGCTGATCCTGGTCGGCTCCATGGGGCTCAGTCTCTGGCTGACCCGCAAGAAGCTGGCGTAAGGTCGTTCGGCTGAATGGGCGCAAGATCCCGTGCGGTGTATCGCCCTCGGCGTGGTGGTGTTGATCCTGCTGGCCTCCATGGGGCTCAGCCTCTGGCTGACCCGCAAGAAGCTGGCGTAAGGTCGTGCGGCTGAATGGGCGCAAGATCCCGTGCGGTGTATCGCCCTCGGCATGGTGGTGTTGACCCTGGTCTCCTGGTCGGCTCCATGGAGCTCAGCCTCTGGGTGACACGCAAGACAGTGCCCGACCAGAAAGCGGTATAAGCACAGACAAGAAGGGCTCCCTCGGGAGCCCTTTTTTATCTCTGGTTGTCGATCAGCGCTTGATCTTCTTGGGGTTGGTGTAGCCCCAGACGGTGTACATGTCCGCCAGCAGGGCGCCGTTGTACTCCTCCAGATCCCCCTGCTTCACCTCGGCTTCCCCCTGGCGGCCGAACAGTACCACCTCGTCACCGGGTTTGACCCCCTTGATGTCGGTCACGTCCACCATGACGGTGTTCATGGAGGTCTTGCCCACCACGGGCGCCTTCTGGCCCTGGATCAGCACATAGGCCTTGTTGCTGAGCGCACGGCGATAGCCGTCTGAGTAACCCAGGGGCAGGTTGGCGAGCAGGGCGTCGCGCTTGAGGGTGAAGGTGCGGTCATAACCGACGGAGTTGCCCGCCGGGTAGCGGTTGACCGAGGCGACCTGGGTCTTGAACGCCATCACCTTCTTGTATTCGGTGTAGGAGGGGATGGTATCGCCATAGATGATGCCGCCCGGGCGTACCATGTCAAAGTAGGCTTCCGGCAGCTCCAGAGTGGCGAAGGAGTTGGCGGCGTGGATGGTGAGCTTGCTGCGATCCAGCTTGCCCGCCTCGATGAGCCACTGGGTGTCCAGCTTGAACTGGGCCAGCCCCAGCTTGACGTCCTCTTTCTCTTCCACCGGGAAGTGGGTCATGATGCCGACCGGGGTGATCCCCTTGAGCGCCAGCATGGAGAGGGCCTCGCCCTTGGCATCCTCGGCCCTCAGGTCGATGCCGTTACGGCTCATGCCGGCGGAGTTGAGGCCGATGTGCACCGGGATCCGGGTGTTGTGACGCAATGCGATGTCGGAGATCCCCTGGGCGCTCACCAGGCTGCCCACCAGCTCTTCCAGCCGATAGGGCAGGGCCTGCTCCACTTCATCCGGGGTGGCGGCGCGCACCCGCATCAGGCGGCCTTCGAAGCCCTTCTCGCGGGCGACGCGGGCCTCTTCGTTGCTGGCGATGCCGATGCAGGGGATGCCCGCCTTGACCACGGAGGGGACCAGCAGATCGATGCCGTGACCGTAGGCATCGGCCTTCATGATGGCGCAGATCTGCGGTCCCTTGTCGCCGAGGCGGGTCTTGAGGGTCTGGAGGTTGTGCTCAAACGCACCCAGGTCTACCTCCAGCCAGGCGTTGGCGGCGGTCTGCACCTCGCCACTGCGCAGGTCGCTGGCCTGGGGCAGGTAGGGGGCGGCGGTGGCCTGACCGGCCATCAGGCCGAAGATCAGGGTGGCGAGCAGGGTTTTCTGATTCATGGGGTGTCCTGTTATGTTGAGGCAAGGCTGGGGGAACAACTGGCGCCCCCGCGATCCGTTCCTTGGTATCAGTGGCCGGGCCATCGATGCCTTCTTATTGATTTATATATGTTTAGTGGGTAACTCGACCCGAATGGGAGTGTACCGTATGGTGCCCTTTGTGGCACGTCTCATGGGAGATGGCAGATGAGATCGTTGGAGTGTCGCGTGCCGCCCGTGCTGCTGTTTGGCGTGGTGGCGCTGGGGATGGTGCTGGGGCGTGGCGGCGGGGAGGGGTGGCCGGTGGCTGCCCTGTTGTTGACCCTGCTCGGCTGCGTGTTCGGGTTTGGTGCCCTGCTGCGCTTTCGTCGCCATGGCACCAGCGTCAGCCCGATGCGCCCGGAGCGGGCCAGTGCCCTGGTGACCACAGGGCTCTACGGCCTCAGTCGCAATCCCATGTACCTGGGGCTGCTCTGCTGGATGATGGCGCTGGCCTGTTATCTCGGGGGTGTCTGGGTCTGGATCGGGCCCCTGGTGCTGTGGGGCTGGCTCACCCGCTTTCAAATAGTGCCGGAGGAGCGGGCCCTGCGGGAGCGCTTCGGCGAGCCTTATCTGGATTACTGCCGACGGGTGCGCCGCTGGTGCTGAGCCGCGCGGCGCGCTGAAAAACCCAGCCAGACAGGGCCCGCCCTGGCGGACCTGCCATCCTGGGGCCTGGTTCAGGCCGAGGCGGACTCCGGACTCGTCAGGGGGGAGGCCTCCTCCTGGCGCGCTTCCGTCCTTGCGACCACACAGGCGGCGATGGCGTTGCCCAGCACATTGGTGGCGGAGCGCCCCATGTCGAGGAAGTGGTCTATGCCGAGCAGCAGCAAGACCCCGGCCTCCGGAATATGGAACTGATTGAGGGTGGCCGCGATCACCACCAGGGAGGCGCGGGGTACCCCGGCCATCCCCTTGGAGGTGACCATCAGCAGCAGCAACATGGTCACCTGCTGGGCGAAGGAGAGTTCGATGCCGTAGGCCTGAGCGATGAACATGACGGCAAAGGTGCAGTACATCATGGAGCCATCCAGGTTGAAGGAGTAACCCATGGGCAGTACGAAGCTGGCGATGCGCTTGGGGCAACCGAACTGCTCCAGGCGTTGCAGGGTCTTGGGATAGGCCGCCTCCGAGCTGGCGGTGGAGAAAGCCAGCAGCACGGGCTCGCGGATCAGGGCCAGCAGAGTCGGGGTGCGGCGGCGGATGAAGAGGCTGCCCATGGCGATCAGCAGCAGCCAGAGGCAGCCGAGCGCCAGGTAGAACTGGGCCATGAAGCTGCCATAGGTGGCGAGGATGGCGAGCCCCTCCCTGGCGACCATGGCCGAGATGGCCGCGAACACGGCGAAGGGGGCGAAGTTCATCACATAGCCGGTGACTTTGAGCATGATCTCGGCGGCGCTGGCCAGCAGCCTCACCACCGGCTTGGCGGCATCCCCGAGGGCGGCGGCGGCCAGCCCGAAGAAGAGGGAGAACACCACTATCTGCAGGATCTCGTTGTTGGCCATGGCCTCCACCAGGCTCTTGGGGATGGCGTGGGCGATGAAGTCGCGCAGACTCAGGCTGGCGGTGGCGAGGCCGCTGCTGGCGGACTCGGGGGGCAGGGGCAGGGAGAGGCCGCTGCCTGGCTGCATCAGGGTGACCATGAGCAGCCCCAGGGAGAGGGACATCAGGGAGGCCAGCATGAACCAGCCCAGGGTCTTGGCGCCGATCCGGCCCACGGTGCGGGTGTCCCCCATCTTGGCGATGCCGACCACCAGGGTGGTGAACACCAGGGGGGCGATGATCATCTTGATGAGGCGCAGGAAGATGTCGGTGAGCAGGGTGATGTTGCCTGCGAAGGCAGGGGCTTGATCCGGGGCAAGGAGTCGGTAGCCCTGACCGGTGGCGATGCCAAGCAACATGGCAGTCAGGATGGCGAGAGTCAGCTTGTTCAGTTTCATGGGGAGAGATCCGCGCAGCGCAAGGAGTCGGAATGGGTGGCGAGTGCCACGACAGCCGGGCCGGCTCGTCACGGGAGGGCGAGCCATTGGCGCAGCATGCCCAAAGGGCGCGGTGAAATCTAGCGCGGGATCACACTTTTATCGCTGGTCTTAGGTGTATTCGACATGCTATTTAATTGTCTATGGTGATTTATGCTAGTCGGTCGCGATCTTGGCGAGATAAGCGGCTGACAACGCCTCGTCCCCCTGCTGGCGATGGGCGAGGCGCAGGATCAGCAGGGCCGAGATACGGTGCTCCACGTGAAGCTGCTCCATGAAGGTGTCGGGTTCGTACCGGTCGAACCCGAATGGGGGGCGGCGGGGGGTGGCACGCACCGCATCACGCACTATGTCCAGGCTCACCACCTCGACCCAGCCATAGCCCTGGGCCAGGGCCAGCTCCCCGGCGCGCTTGAGCACATACTTGCGCGCCGTCTCCCGGCTCACCAGATCGTTGCCGACAAACTCTATCTGCCAGCGATCCGGGCCTATCTGGCTCTGGGAAAAACCGGTCTGGCCGCCCCAGAGGGAGGGCTCGCTGTCATAGGGGGTGGCGCAGCCCGCGAGCAGCAGGGCGCACAGCAGCAGGAGTCTGGCGAACATGGGATCTGGCCTCGGGGCGGTGAGATGGGCCGATCACACCACAGGAAACGGCCATGGGCAAGCCAGGGTCTGGCTGTGACACTGGCTGGCGTGGGGACGATCTGGGAATGGGCGGGGAGAGGGCCGCCGGCAGGCCGGCCTGGCGCAGGCCGCGCGCCAGGGGAGGCAAGCATGCGGATAAAGAAAAGGCCCAGTCACTGACTGGGCCTTTTCTCGGGGAATGATGGTCGGCGTGAGAGGATTCGAACCTCCGACCCCTGACACCCCATGACAGTGCGCTACCTGGCTGCGCTACACGCCGACTGCGTCAGCTTGGCTGACGGGGGCTGAGTTTATGGAGATGACCCTATCCTGTCAACA
Source organism: Aeromonas crassostreae (assembly GCF_054052445.1). Lineage (NCBI taxonomy): Bacteria > Pseudomonadati > Pseudomonadota > Gammaproteobacteria > Aeromonadales > Aeromonadaceae > Aeromonas > Aeromonas crassostreae. The sequence continues at coordinate 112,622 of NZ_JBSTYM010000003.1, forward strand.
GGGGAAATCACACCGTGAGATCGTTTGCCTGCTTTGTGGGCAACTTCGGATCAAAGTGCGAGCAATCGCCCGTATTGGCGCTGTTTTTCGGGCCTTGCGGCCAAAAAAACGGCCACCCTGGTGGGCGGCCGTTTGGCGTAACGCTTTCAAGCAGAGATCAGCGGTTGAAGGTAAGCCGCTTGCCCAATACCTGGTCGGTGACCTGACCGTTTTGCCAGGCTATCTGGCCATTGACCAGGGTCATTGCAATCATGGCGCTCTGGCAGCGGCAGCCCGTCTCAGCGGTTGAAGGTCAAGCGCTTGCCCAGCACTTTGTCGGTGACCTGACCGTTTTGCCAGGCTATCTGGCCATTGACCAGGGTCATGTCAATCATGGCGCTCTGGCAGCGGCTGCCCGTCTCAGCGGTTGAAGGTGAGCCGCTTGCCCAATACCTGGTCGGTGACCTGACCGTTTTGCCAGGCTATCTGGCCATTGACCAGGGTCATTTCAATAGTGCTCTGGAAGCGGTAGCCGTTGAAGGGAGACCAGCCGCACAGGTAGAGCAGATTGTCGTCGTTGACCACATAGGGCTTGCCGAGATCCAGCAGCACCAGATCGGCGAAGTAACCTTCCCGGATGTAGCCGCGATCCTGCACCTGGAAGCGCTCGGCCACCGCATGGGAGGTTTTCTTGACGATGGTTTCCAGGGAGAAGACGCCGTTGTGGTAGAGCTCCAGCAGCGCCTGCAGGGAGTGCTGCACCAGGGGCACGCCGGACGGTGCCTTGAAGTAGCTGTTCTGCTTCTCTTCCCAGGTGTGGGGGGCGTGGTCGGTGGCGATGATGTCGAGCACGTCGTTGCGCACCGCATCGAGCAGGGCCTGCTGATCGGCGGCGCTCTTCACCGCCGGGTTGCACTTGATCAGGCTGCCCTGGGTGTCGTAGTCCGCCTCGTTGAAGAAGAGGTGATGGACACACACCTCGGCGGTGATGTTCTTGTCCTTGAGATCCTTCAGGTCCGGGGTGGCGGTGAACAAGGAGAGCTCTTTCGCCGTGGTCAGGTGCAGCACGTGCAGCTTGGCGCCGTACTTTTTCGCCAGCCCCACCGCCATGCTGGAGGACTTGTAGCAGGCATCGGCGCTGCGGATGCGGCCATGCTCGCGCATGGGCACATCCTCGCCCCATTTGGCGCGGGCCTCGTCTTCGAGCACCTTGATGGAGGGGGTGTCCTCGCAGTGGGTGACTATCATCACCGGGCTCTCCTGGAAGATGGCCGCCAGTGTCTCCTGGTTGTCCACCAGCATGTTGCCGGTGGAGGCCCCCATGAAGATCTTGATGCCGCAGGACTGCTTGGGATCGAGCTTCTTGATCTCTTCCAGGTTGTCGTTGGTGGCGCCGAGGTAGAAGCTGTAGTTGGCGGCGGCGGAGTTGGCGGCTATCTGGTATTTGGCTTCGAGGGCGTCGATGGTGGTGGTCTGGGGATTGACGTTGGGCATCTCCATGAAGCTGGTGGTGCCCCCGGCGACGGCGGCCCGGGATTCGCTGGCGATGGTGCCCTTGTGGGTCAGACCCGGTTCCCGGAAATGGACCTGATCGTCGATCATGCCCGGGATCAGGTGGCGGCCGGTGCCATCGATCACCATGGCGTCCGGCGCCTCGATATGGGGCGCGATCCGTTTGATCCGCTCCCCTTCGATCAGCACGTCGGAGGCGTAGATGCGCCCTTCGTTGACCAGGGTGGCGTTCTTGATAAGCAGTGTGTTCATGGCGGGTCCAGTTCCTTTGTCTGTGATCGCGGGTCATAATAGCGCAATCTGTCCCTACTCTGTAGCAAGGCCTGAGTGATGAAGTTATTTGTAAGAGATTTGACCGTGATCGACTCCAGCTATCTGTGCGAACGCCGTGGCATGGTGGGGGAGAGCTGGCTGGTGGACGTGGAGATGAGCGGCGAGCTCAACGAGATGAGCATGCTGCTGGACTTTGGCCGGGTGAAGAAGCTCATCAAGGCGATCATCGACCGCGAGGTGGATCACAAGCTGCTGGTGCCGACGGACAGTGCCATGGTGCGTATCGAGTCCTTATCCGGCGGCGAGACCTGTGTCGATCTGCTGCGCCAGGACAAGTCCATCCATCTGCGCTGCCCGGATCAGGCATTCGCCTTCATTCCCGGCCCCCAGGTGGACAAGGAGTCGGTGACCCGCTATCTGCTGGGGGTGCTGGCCAGGGAGCTGCCCGGCAACATCCGGGATCTGTCGCTGACCCTGCGCCACGAAGCCATTCAGGGCGCCTTCTACCACTACAGCCATGGCCTCAAGAAGCACGACGGCAACTGTCAGCGCATCGCCCACGGCCACCGCTCCCCCATCGAGATCGAGGTGGACGGGGCGCGCAACGAGGAGCTGGAGCTCAACTGGGCCGAACGCTGGGCCGACATCTACCTCGGCACCGCCGACGATGAGGTGCCCCTGGCCGAGCTGGCGCTGAGTAGCGTTGCCACCCCCCTGCTGGGGGCTGGCCACATCGGCTTCAAGTACGTGGCGCCCCAGGGCTTGTTCCAGCTCGCCATGCCGGCCGCCGAGGTGGAGATGATAGACACGGACACCACCATAGAGCTGCTGGCCTGCTACATCGCCCGCGAGGTGAAAAAGCAGGTGGGGGACAAGCTGGTCAAGATAGTGGCCTATGAAGGGGTGGGCAAGGGCGCCATCGCCTACGCTTGACGACCCGGCTCGTCCCACAAAGAAGGAGGCCCCGCAGATGCGGGGCCTCGTCGTCTCTGGGGGCAGCCGTCAGGCGCTGAGGCGAAAACGCCGGACCAGGCTCTCCTGCTGCTCGGCCAGGGCATCGAGCTGCTGGCTGGTCTCGGCGACCCGCTCTATGCCCTGATAGTTGAGGTCCGAGATGTCCGAGATGCGATTGAGGTTGGTGGCGATGTCGGCGCTGGTGGCCTGCTGCTGCTCGGCGGCGGAGGCTATCTGGCTCGACATGTCGCTGATGAGCACCACTATGCCCTGCACCTCCTCCATGGCGTTGTTGGCGTGGGAGCTCTGGCTCATGCAGCTGTCCATCTCGCGGGAGCACTCCTGCATCACGCTGACCGCCCGGGCGACCCCCTGCTGCAGGTTCTCTATCATGGTCTGGATCTCGTTGGTGGAGTGGGCGGTGCGCCCGGCCAGGTTGCGCACCTCGTCGGCCACCACGGCGAAGCCGCGGCCCTGCTCGCCAGCCCGGGCCGCCTCGATGGCGGCGTTGAGGGCCAGCAGATTGGTCTGCTCGGCGATGGCGCGAATGACGTCGAGTATGTTACCAATCTGGCCGCTCATGGCGCTCACATCGCCAATCACTTTGCCGGTCTGTTGCAACTTGCCCGCCAGCTGGTGGGTGGTGCTGATGTTGCCCGCCATCACCTGGCGTCCGGTCTCGGAGGCCTTCTCCACGTCCATCACCCGCTCCAGGGTCTGGTTGGCGGCCTGGGCCACCTCCCGCACCGAGGCCTCCATCTGGGTCATGGCGGCGGCGACCGAGGCGGTCTCCTGGCGCTGCTTCTCCAGATCCGCGCGCACCGATTCGGTGGTGTGGCGGTTGTCGTGGGCGGCGTCATTGAGCTGGGTCGAGGCCTGGGAGAGCTGGGAGAGCACCTCGCTCATCTGGGCGATCAGCAGGTTGACCTGGCTGCCGAGCTGGCCGAATTCGTTGCGGCTCTTGAAGCCGATGCGCAGGGTCATGTCCCCCTGGGTCACCTCGGTCAATACCCGCAGCAGCTCCTTGAGGGGTCGACGGATGGCGCGGCCCAGGGTGATGGCCACCAGGATGGCGACCAGGATGGCCAGCCCTATGCTGACTCCCTGAGAGAGGCTGCTGCGCTGCTGTACCTGTTCGGAGGCCAGGATGCTGGCGTTCATCAGCTGCTGGCTCTGGGCCGTGATGGCCTCGAGCTGACCCTGGATGGCGATGATGAGCTGGCTCGCCTGCTTGCTCTTCTCGTGCAGGGTGGCCTGCTGTTTCATCAGGGTCAGATACTGGCCGAGCAGGCCGTCGGCGGCCGTGGTGTCGCGCACGAAGGCGCGCACGCTGTGGCCGAGGTCGTTGTCAAAGTCCGGCAGCTCCCGCTCCAGATCCGCGATGGTGCCGTTGAAGCCGTCGATCTGCATCTTGTTGCGCTTGAGCGCCGCTTCTATGGGGGCGGGGATGCTCTGGTTGAGGGCATCCATGGTGGAGAGCTCGATGGCGGAGAGCTGGGTGGTGAGCTTCTCGGAGAGCATCTTGATGAAGCTGTCATCCTGGCCGGCCATCATGTCGCCCAGGTTCTTCTTGAACTGGGGCAGGGTGACCTGAAACTGGCCCTTGGCCCGGTTCACCTTGTGCAACTGGCTGAGCAGGGCCTGGTGTGCGGCGGGCAGGGCCTGGGTCAGGGCCTGGTAGCTGGCGACCTGCTCCTTGAGCGCCGTGAGCGGCGCCTGCAACTGGGGCTCATTGCCGGCCTGGGCAGTCAGGGCCTGCAGCCGGCGCTCGACCTCGGCCTCGGCCTCCGTCAGGGTGGCTATCTCTTCGGGCATCATCCTGGCGTCCTGCTCGGTCAGCACGTCGTTGAGCCGCTTGTTGGCGCTGAGCAGGCTTATCTGGGTCTGGCTGCTGGCCTGAACCAGCGGCATGGACTGCTGGGTGACCTGATGCAGGGCCTGACCGAGGGCGCGCTGGCTGTGAAAGGTGAAGGCAGAGCTCGCTATCATCACGGCCACCAGGATGGCAAACCCGAGATAGACCCGCTGCAAGATGGAGAGGTCCGACATGCTTAGTTTCATTATTGTCCCGCTTTGAATGCAAAAGTCCCTTGCCTGAATCCCCCGTCCCTTTGCTACCCTACGGACGTCGCGCCCGGCACCGGGGATCCCTCGTTCTGGCTATCGGTATTTTTAACAATAACTGAAGGGATTGTGACAACGGCTGTCGCAAAAACCGGCCTGTGTCACACTTGGCGGCCCCGGTGGCGATGGAATAGCCTCGTTAGAGGCTTTATTTTGATTTTTCTTTTTAACGCAAGGAGTTACCCATGGCCGATGAAACCATTTTCAGCAAAATCATCCGCAAGGAAATCCCGGCCGAGATCCTCTATCAAGACGATCTGGTCACCGCCTTTCGCGACATCTTCCCCAAGGCCAAGACCCATATTCTCATCATCCCCAATGTGCTGATCCCCACGGTCAACGACGTCGAAGCCGAGCATGAGCTGGCCCTGGGGCGCATGTTCACCGTGGCCCGCAAGCTGGCGGCCGAGGCCGGCATCGCCGAGGATGGCTATCGCCTCATCATGAACTGCAACCGCCACGGCGGGCAGGAGGTGTACCACATCCATATGCACCTGGTCGGCGGTCAACCCCTGGGCCCCTTGCTCAGCCTGTGATGCGCCTCGTCTCATCGACCGGCCTGCTGCTGGCCGCTCTGCTGCTGGGGGGCTGTGCCAGCTGGCAGGACTTGTTCGTTTCCTATTCGGTGCAGATGGCGCCGGTGCGCAGTGCCCTGCTCCAGGGCAAGGCTCTGGACGCCATGGCCGAGGTACGCGAGCTCGAACCCGGCGATGACGGCTATGTGCTCAGCCGCCTGGAGCTGGGGCGCATCGCCCAGCTGGCCCGGCAGGATCCCGCCAGCCGCCAGGCCTGGGTGGCGGCGGACAGGGCCCTGAGGGCCCAGGATGAGCAGGCGCGCTACCGGCTGAGCCAGGGGCTGGCCCAGGCGGGCAGCCTGCTCACCAACGATCAGACCCTGGGCTATCAGACCCCGGACTATGAGCGCACCATGCTGCACCACTACCTGGCCCTCGATTACCTGGCACGAGGGGATCGGGAGGGGGCCCTGGTGGAGGTGCGCCGCGCCAACCAGGTGCAGGAGCGGGCCCTGCGGGAACGGGATGGCGAGCTCGCCAAGGCGAAGGCACAGGCCGGCGTGCGCCAGGCCCTGTCGCGGGCGCCGGATCTCGACCGCCTGGTCGGTCAGGTCAAGAATGGCTTCCAGAACGCCTACACCTTCTATCTGTCCGGGGTGCTCTATGAGGCGAGCGGGGATCTCAACGATGCCTGGGTCGACTATGGCCGCGCCCTGGAGATAGCACCGGACAACCCGGCTCTGCAAGGGGCCCTGCTGCGGTTGGCGCGCCTGCGGGGCTCCGCCGAGGAGCTGGAGCAGACGCAGCGGCGCCTCGGTCGCAAGGCGCCGCCCCTGACGCGGGGGGAGGGCAGGGTGGTGATCCTGTTCGAAGACGGCCTGATCCCGGCCCGGCGCGAACTCTTCCTGCCACTGCCCCTGTTCACCTCGGCCGGGGATTTTCGTACCTTTACCGTCGCCATCCCCTACTACGATAATCGCGGCGCGGACGTGGGGCCCCTCAGGGTCGGGGTGGCTGGCCAGGTCGGCAGCACGACGCCCCTGGTGCGGCTCGAGGCCCTGGCCGCCAGGGATCTGCAGGAGCGCCTGCCCGCCATGTTGAGCCGTCAGGCGCTGCGGCTGCTGGCCAAGGAGCAGCTGCGGCGCACCGCCGCCAAGGAGGGGGGGGATGTGGGCAACCTGGTGGTCGGTCTGTTCAACACCTTCTCCGAGCGGGCCGATACCCGCAGCTGGCTGACCCTGCCGGCCCAGGCGTCGAGCTGGGAGGCCAGCCTGCCGGCGGGTCGCCAGAGTCTGAGCCTGGGGGCGGGGAGCGCGAGCCAGACCCTGCCCATCGAGGTGCGGGCCGGGCGCACCACGCTAGTTTGGGTACAGCGCCTCGGCGCGGGCCTGAACAGCCGGGTGATGCCCCTATGAGTGCCCGTTTGGGCAAGGATCACTGACTGACCGGTTCGGCCCCTCGGCCACCGGCAAGGAGAACAAGATGAAAGCACATGGCTTGGCCCTCGCTCTGGTACTGCTGCTGGCGGGGTGCGCCACCAATACCTCCGGCGTGGCGCTCTATGGCGCGGCCGGGGCGGCCGCGGTGGCGGAGCAGCACCAGAACGTCAACGTCACCCTGACCGAACTCAGCCGCCGTCAGCAAAACGGCCTGCTGCAGGTCAACGTGGCCGCGGCCAGCACCCAGCGCGGCGACAACAAGCTGCAATACCTGTTCTATTGGTATGATGACGCCGGGCAGGAGGTGGCCAGCGATGGCCGCGGCTGGACCCCCATCACGCTGCACGGCTACCAGACCCGCACCCTGTCCGCCCTGGCGCCGAGTCCGGCCGCCCTGGGCTACCGGATTTACGTACGCGAAGTGATTGAGGAATCGAATTGATGAGAATGAACCATGCCCTGCTGATCCTGACCTCAGCCCTGCTGCTGGGGGGCTGCTCCAGCACCACGGTGAGCTATGGCGATGCCACCGCCACCGAGACGGTCACCGTCGATTATGGCTCGAGCGATCTGCAGGCCATCGCCGACAAGATGGCGGACTCCATGCTCGCCTCGCCGGCGACCAGCGAAATCACCGCGGGGGGCCGTCCCGTGATGTTCATGGACAGCATCCGCAACAAGACCTCGGAGCACATCGACACCGAGGCCATCACCGACACCCTGCGCACCAGGCTGCTGCGCTCGGGCAAGTTCCGCTTCGTCGACATGAGCAAGGTGGCGGCGGTCAGGCAGCAGCTCGAGTACCAGCAGAGCAGCGGCATGGTGGACCCTGCCGCCATGGTGCGCCTGGGCAAGCAGACCGGCGCCCGCTACATGGTCTATGGCAACCTCAGCAGCATCGTCAAGGACAACGGCAAGGTGAAGGACGTCTACTACCAGATGACCATGAACCTGATGGACTTGCAGAGCGGCGAGCTGGAGTGGGCGGATCAGAAGGAGATCCGCAAGCAGGCCAAGACCTCGACCTTTGGCTGGTAACCAGGCCCTGCTGGCGAGCCTGCCTGCCCCCTGGCGGACGGGATGGCTCGAGCCCCTGGGGCTCGGGCTGACCAACCGCAACTATCGACTGCGCCTCCCCTCGGGGCGCAGTTACTTTTTAAGGCAAGGCCACCCGGATCCGGCGCGCCTCGGCATCGATAGGGCTACCGAGTGGCAGCTCTATCGCGGGGCCATGGCGGCCGGACTGGCGCTGCCTTGCCATCACGGGGATCCCGAGCGCGGCATCCTGCTGCTGGACTGGTGCGAGGCGCCGAGCTGGGCGCAGTCGCCTCCTCCCCGCCAGCTGGCGCTGCCCGCCCTGGCGCGGCTGCTGGTGCGGCTGCATCGCCTGCCGGTGCCGACCGTCAGGATGGCGGTGCGGGCCCATGCCCGGGGCTATCGCAGCCGGCTGCGAGCCCCTCCACCCTGGCTGGCCGCCCTGGAGGCACCCCTGCTCGCCAGCCAGGAGCCGGACGGCTGCTGGCTCCCTTGCCATCACGATCTCAATCCGGCTAACTTGTTGGGGGAGCGGCCCTGGGTCATCGACTGGGAATATGGCGCCGCCGGTCACCCGGGGTTCGAGCTGGCCAGCATAGTGCGCACCCATGGCTGGGACCTGGATGAGATGGCGGCGCTTGAAGCCTGCTATCTTGAAGAACATGCACGGCTCGCCCCCACCACCCCTATCCCGGTGTTTCAGGGGGAGGCCTTCCTGCCCTGGGTCGACTACATCGCCCTGCTGTGGGCCCTGCTCATGGCCGAACAGGCGCCGGATCCGGCCTATGACACCCTGATAGCCCATCATCGCCAACGACTGGAGTAACCATCTTGATGACACACCTTTGGCGCAAGAAAACACGAGTCTGGCTGGCGGGTCTGGCCTGTCTGCTGCTGGTCGGCTGTGCGACCCGGGTGATCTACTACTGGCTCGACTCGGCCATCATCTGGCAGCTGGACGACTACTTCTCCCTGGACCGCGACCAGAAGACCCTGCTCGATACCGAGGTGAAGGGGCTGATGGCCTGGCATCGCCAGCACGAACTGCCTCTCTACGCCCGGGATCTCGATGCCCTGGCCAAGGCGGTGGCCAGCCCCATGAGCCCGGCCCAGGTCACCCTCCATCTGGACAGGACACAGGCGAGCCTGACTCGCACCCTGGAGAACGCCATCCCCCGCACGGTGCGCCTGGCCCGCACCCTGACCGATGCCCAGGTGGCGCACTTCATGGCCGATCGGGTGAAGCGCCAGCAGGAGCGCCAGCATGACTTCACCACGGAGTCGAAGACAGGGATGCAGCAAGAGTTCCAGGACAAGCTGAGGGAGCGGCTGGCGTTCTGGATAGGCAAGGTGAAACCGGCCCAGGAGCCGCTCATCGCCCAGTGGGCCGAGTGGCAATACGAGATGATGCCCCCCTGGCTCGAGTTTCAGGGGGCCTGGACCCGGGAGCTGGACAGGTTGATGAAGCAGCGCCAGAGTCCGGACTTTGGCAAGGAGCTGACCCGCTTGCTGCAACAGGGGGACGGCCTGATGGATGGCCGCTTCACCGGCTACACGGATCAGTCCCGCCAGCGCACCATCCAGTGGCTCAGCGATTTGAGCCAGTCGCTGGATCTCTCCCAGCGCGCCCACCTCTATACCCTGCTCAAGGAGTATGCCGAGGACTTCGAGACCATGACCCGCAGCCGATGACAGTGCGCGCGGGGGCAGGGCCGGCCTTGCCCCCGCCACCTTGCCTGTGATAGCTTGCCAGCTGTGGGCGCCCGCCCACGGCTTTTATCGGGGTAATATGTCGACCAATCGTCCAGACACAGTGAAATGGATGCTGATGAGCGTGCTCATGGCCTTCATGCTGCTGTTCTCCACTCTTGGAGTGGAGCGATCTGCGGTGGTCGTTCCCCAGCATCAGCACAGCCAGGAGAGCGTCTTTCATGGCGCCAGCGTCCCCGAAGGGGGGGCGGTCAAGTTCATCGGTACCCATCAGAATCATCTGCTGCGGCTGGAACATGCCCAGCTGAGGGAGGGTGAACGTCCGCCGCTCGATTACCAGCTGATCGCCGACTGGTCCGCCGCCTTCTGCCAGCTGCTGCTCGGCGGTCTGCTGCTCTGCCGCGCCCTGCTCTACCAGAGACACAGTTTCCGGGACCAGTTCAGGGCCATCCATCGCCACTGGCTCTGCCGCCGCCACCTGCAATACCGCTTCTCCCAGAGCGCCGTTTCGCGCTGATCCCGAGCCGCCGTCGGGCCAATGCCTGCCGGCCGCTCCCCGGGCCATCCTTGCCCGATGTCGACTGATTGTCCGCGATGACGCCCGCCGTGCGGGTGCTCGCCCTGTATCCTTCGATCCGGATCTTCCCTATGAACAGCGTGAGAAAGAAATCGCGCCTCGTGCACAATCGCACGAGCGCCTGGCAGTACGCCCTGTTGCTGCTGATGTTATTGACCTTCGGCTTCTACTCCCTGCCCACCTTCTTCGGTGAGCAGCCCTCCCTGGGCCTGCACGGCCAGACCAGTCTGAGCGACGGCGATGCCCAGTTGCTGGCCCGGCAGGGCATAGCGGTGCAGCAGAGCATCGCCTCGGCGGACAAGCTGGAGCTGGTGTTCGCCAATCAGGCGGATCAGCAGCGCGCCAAGCAGCTGCTCGAGGGGCAGGGCCATGACAGCGCCGCCCTGACCCTGGAGTTTCATGCCAACGCCCCTGGCTGGATAAGCCGGCTCGGGGCCAGCCCCATCAAGCTGGGGCTGGACCTGCGTGGCGGCTCCCAGCTGTTGATCGGCGTGGATCTGGACTTCGTGCTGGAGAGCCAGACCCGCAACCTGGTGGACAACCTGCGCAGCGGCCTGCGCGAGGCCCACCTGCGGGGCGGCGCCGTGAGCCGGGTGGCGACGGGGGAGGTGCGCATCCAGCTTCCCGAGGACGCACAGCAGGCCCCCTGGCTCACCCTCATCAAGGAGAGCGGCGGCGTGCGCCAGGGGCAGTGGCAGCTGGCGCGCAGCGGCAACCAGGTGACCCTGACCCTGAGCGAGGCCGAGCGCAGCCTGCTCATCAACAACGCCGTGACCCAGAACCTGTCGATCCTGAAAAAACGGATCAATGAGCTCGGCATCGTCGAGGCCTCGGTCCAGCGCCAGGGCCAGGACGGCATCCGCATCGAGCTGCCGGGGGTACATAACCCCAGGCAGGCCAAGGAGGTGATCGGGGCCACGGCGTCCCTGGCCTTCTATCAGGCCAGGCCCGAGAGCCACTTCGTCATGACCGACAGAGAGGGGCGCAGCGTGGGACTGGATCGCAAACCCGTGCTGACCGGCGAGCACATCGTCGATGCCAGGGCCAGCATGGGGGAGATGGGCCAACCCCAGGTCGCCATCGTGCTCGATGCCCTGGGGGGGAGCAAGATGAGCCAGTTCAGCCGCCAGCACGTGGGCAGCGCCATGGCCACCCTGTTCACCGAATACAAGACGGACGGCAAGGACAAGCTTCGGGCCCATAGCGAGGTGATCAACGTCGCCACCATACAGACGGCGCTGGGCAACCAGTTTCGCATCACCGGCATTGGCAGCATGCCAGAGGCCCAGGAGCTCGCCATGTTGCTGCGGGCCGGCGCCCTGACCGCGCCGCTCAAGATCCTGGAGGAGCGCAGCATAGGCCCCACCCTGGGGATGCAGAACATAGAGGCGGGCTTCACCGCCCTGGCGTTTGGCATGGCGGGCATGATGCTGTTCATGATGGCCTGGTATCGCAAGTTTGGCTGGGTGGCCATCTCGGCCCTGCTCGCCAACCTGCTGATGCAGGTGGGCATGCTGGCGGTGCTGCCCGGCGCCGTGCTGACCCTGCCCGGCATCGCCGGTCTGGTGCTCACCGTGGGCATGGCGGTGGATACCCATGTGCTCATCTTCGAGCGGGTGAAAGACAGGCTGCGGGAGGGGGGGAGCCTGGCCGGGGCCATCGACTTCGGTTATCGCTCGGCATTTAGCACCATCTTCGATGCCAACCTCACCACACTGATCAGCGCCGTGGTGCTCTACTCCATCGGCTCCGGGCCGCTGCAAGGCTTCTCCATCACCCTGATCCTGGGGCTGGTCTCCAGCATGATCACCGGTATCTGGGGCACCCGTGCCATCATCAACCCCATCTGGGGCAAGAGCAGCCAGCGGCTGCAGAGGGTTTAATCATGTTCCATCGTCTGTTTGCCATGAACCTGACCCGCTGGCGCTACCTTGGCCTGGGTTTCTCCGTGCTCATCACCCTGGCCAGCGTGGCGCTGCTGCTGGGCAACGGCCTGCAACTGGGCCTCGACTTTACCGGCGGCATCTTGCTGGAATTCAAGATCCAGACCCTCAAGGAGGCCCACGAACTCAACGCCCTGCTCGATGGATCCCTGCAAGCCCTGGTCAGCCTGCAACCGGCCGGGGTGCCCGGGGAGTGGCTGATCAAGCTGCCGCCCCATGGCCTGCCCATGCCAGCCCAGGCCCTGGCGGAGCAGCTGGCCGGCCAGCTCTGCCTGCCGGTGGAGCTGCTGCGCACTACCATAGTCGGTCCCCAGGTGGGCGCCGAGCTGTTCCAGCAGGGGATGATGGCGGTGCTGGTGGCCTCCCTGGCCATCTCGGTCTACCTGGCTTTTCGCTTCGAATGGCGCCAGGCTGTGGGCATACTGCTCTCCGTGCTCCATGACGGCGTGGTGGCGCTGGGGCTGCTGGCCCTGTTTCACATCGAGTTTGATCTCAACGTGATCGCGGGGCTGATGGCGGTGATAGGCTACTCCCTCAACGACAGCATCGTCATCTCGGATAGGCTCAGGGACATATTGAGCTCCCGTACCCGCCTCGACATGCACGGCTGCAGCGATCTCGCCATCAAGGCCACCTTCAGCCGCACCATGATCACCTCGGGCACCACCCTGTTTACCGTGGGCGCCCTGCTGCTGTTTGGCGGCGACGCCCTCCATGGCTTCGCCTTCACCCTGTTTGCCGGCATCCTGACCGGGACCCTCTCCTCCATCACGGTGGCCTCCACGGTGCAGGAGCTGCTGGGGCTCTCCCCCCAGGCTTACCAGAAGAAGGAGGACGATCTGGCGCAGGCGGCCTGAGTCGCGTCGCCGCTTGATGAAAAACGGGCCCGTCGGGCCCGTTTTTGCTGATGGCCCCGCCGGGGCGCCTTAGAAACCGGAGCCGGGCTGCTGCAGGAACGCCGTCTCCTCCGAGGTGCTTGGGCGGCCCAGGATGGCGTTGCGGTGGGGGAAGCGGCCGAAGCGCTCGACGATCACCTGATGGCGGCGGGCAAAGTCGGCGAAGCCCTCGAAGGTGGCCCGGGCAGGCCCCCCGACCTGCTCGGCCGCCAGGGCCTCGAACAGGGCGACGCTTCTGCTCTGCTGCTCCCGGGATTCCGCATGTTCCAGGGGCAGATAGAAGAAGACCCGCGCCAGGGGGGAGAGGGACTTGTCCGCCCCGAGGGAGAGGCCCGCCAGGCAGAGGTCGCGGGCCTTGGCGTCCTGGGCAAAGGCGCCTGGGGTGCCTCGGTGGATGTTGCGCGGCAACTGATCCAGCAGCAGGATCAACGCCAGCCGGCCGGCGGACACCTCGGCCCACTGAGCCAGGTCGCCCCTGGCCGCCGCCTCGGCCAGTTCGCCGAAGCGGCGGGCCAGCAGGGCATCGGTCTCGCTGTTTTTGCCCCACCAGAGGGGGGCTTGCCGCTGGGCGCGGGGGGCGTCGTCGGCGTCATCGCCAAACCAGAAATCGAGCAGAGGCTGCCAGGCTTGCATGGGAACTCCTTGGGCTGGGGTGGCCTGAGGCGGTGTCATCCGACTCAGAGGGGCTGCCGAAACGGCGGCTTCTGGTTACACTGTGCCATCTTTTGCCCCAAAGGGTGATCCCCGGATGGGCCCGTGGTCGCCTGATCCCCTCATCACCCTGATCTGGGCAGCCCGGATGTGTCCCACTGAATAGAAGGAATGCCAGATATGGCCGGAGCCAGTTTGTTAACCCTGCTCGATGATATTGCCAGCGTGCTCGATGATGTCGCCCTGATGACCAAGGTGGCGGCCAAGAAGACCGCCGGGGTGCTGGGGGACGATCTTGCCCTCAACGCCGAGCAGGTCTCCGGGGTGCGGGCCGAGCGGGAGCTGCCCGTGGTATGGGCGGTGGCCAAGGGGTCGTTTCGCAACAAGCTGATCCTGGTGCCCGCCGCCATCGCCATCAGCGCCCTCATCCCCTGGCTCATCACCCCGCTGCTGATGCTGGGGGGCGCCTACCTCTGCTTCGAAGGCGCCGAGAAGCTGGCCCACAAGTTCCTGCCCCACGGGACAGAGGAGGAACAGGGGCAGGTCGATGCCATCCCGGACGATCTGATGGCGTTCGAGCAGCAGAAGGTGAAGGGAGCCATTCGCACCGACTTCATCCTCTCGGCGGAGATCATCGTCATCGCCCTCGGCACGGTGCAGGGGGCCAGCCTGGCGCTGCAGCTGTCGGTGGTGGCGGGCATCGCCGTCCTGATGACGGTGGGGGTCTACGGCCTGGTGGGCCTCATCGTCAAGCTGGACGACATCGGCCTGCACCTGCTCAAAAAGCCCGATGGCGGCCCCCTGCGCCGCGCCCTGGGGCAGGGGCTGCTGGTGACGGCGCCGCGCCTGATGCACCTGCTGGCTCTGGTCGGCACCATCGCCATGTTCATGGTGGGAGGGGGCATCCTGGTCCATGGCTGGCCCTTCGCCCATCACCTGATCGAGGGGGCCGCCGGCACGATCGCCACCCTGCCGACCCTGGGAGGCCTGCTGGCCGCGGTGACGCCGACCCTGCTCAGTGCCCTGGTCGGGGTGGCGGCGGGCATGGTGCTGGTGCTGGCCATGACCCTAGTGAGCCGGCTCAAGCCCGCCAGGTAACGGGCGCGTCGGATCTGCCTTCGGCCGACAGGGGCCGTCGCATCCGGCAAGGGTTGTCCAGGGGGTTGGCTCGGATGGGGGCTGGGCAAGGCTCGGCCCCCTTCGTACTATCCGAACTGGCACTCGCCCACAGAGGCGGGGCCAGATGACATGGATGCAAACCAACAAGGACAGTTATGAACCCACCCGTCTGGCAGGATGATCACATCTATGCCGCCCCCGACTGCCCGGCGATCGCCGCCGATTTCCACCAGGCCAGCCAGGCCCTGGCCACCCTGGGTCAACTGGTTGAGCAGATCCCCCATACCGCAGAGATCAATGCCCTGCGCCACCTGCTTCGGGCCATCCGGCGTTTGACCACGCGGCTGCATCGCCTGGCCTGGAACGGCCAGACCTATGGCTACAACCGGCTCAGCCGGGACGGTCGCGACGACAAGGCCAGGGCGCTCTATGGCCGCAGCCAGCAGCTGCAGGCGACCCTGGCCCAGCTCGCCAAGCCGGTGGCCCTGTTCTGGCTGAACGCCCCCGAGGAGCGGGTGCGGGCCCTGCTGCAGGACCCCGAGCTGTTCGAGCTGGCCTACCTCATTCACCACGACAGGGCGCAGCAGGATCAGTGGCTCTCCCTCGAGAGCGAGCAGCTCATTGAGGGGCTGGCGGTGGATGGGCTGCAGGGGTGGGGCACGCTCTACGACACCCTGGTTGCCCGGCTCACCCCAGTGGTGGAGGGGGAGCCCATGGGGCTGGCCCAGGCGGACAACCTGCTCGCCCACCCGCAGAGGACGCGCCGGGCCGGTGCCTGGCACGCCATCCAGGCGGCCTGGGGGGCGGAGCAGGAGACGGTGGCCGCCATCCTCAACGCCATCAACGGCTGGCGCAACGAGCTCACCCGTCAGCGGGGGCGCAGGCAGGATGCCCTCGACGTCAGCTGCCATCAGGAGCGCATCACCCGCGCCACCCTGGAGACCCTGATGGCGGCGGCCGAGGAGCACAGGGAGCTGGGGCGCCGCGCCCTGCGGGCCATGGCCTGTGCCCAGCAGATAGCGGACTTTGCCCCCTGGGATCGCTATGCCCCGGCCCCCCAGATCGCGCACGGCGGGTTCGGCTTCGAGCAGGCGCTGGATCTGGTGGCGCAGGCCTTTGCCGCCTTCGATCCCGAGATGGGGGCCTTCGCCCGCATGATGGCCGACCAGGGGTGGATAGATGCGGCCCCGAGCAAGCACAGGCGCAGCGGCGCCTACAGCACCGAGTATGCCGACCCGCCCGAGCCTCGGGTCTTCCTCACCTTCGAGGGGACCCTGGACAACGTCATCACCCTGGCCCACGAGCTGGGCCATGCCTGGCACAGCTGGCTGCTGCGTGACCTCCCCCTGGAGCAGCGGGAGTATCCCAAGACGCTGGCGGAGACCGCCTCCCTCTTTGCCGAGACCCTGGTGCGCGACGCCCTGCTGGCCGCCTGCGACAGGGTGGAGCAGCGCCGGGCCATCGCCTGGCTGGACGGGGAGCGGGCCGCGAGCCTGCTGCTCGACGTGCCTGCCCGCTTCACCTTCGAGCGCGCCCTGGTGGCGGCGCGGGAGGCGGGCTATGTGGGGGCGAGTCAGCTGCGGGCCATGATGAAATCGGCGCAGCAGCAGTGGTATGGTGACACCCTCAGCCAATATGACGAGCTGCTCTGGGCCAGCAAGAGCCACTTCTCCATCGCCGAGTTCGGCTTTTACAACTACCCCTATCTGTTTGGTTATCTCTTCAGCCTGGGGCTCTATGCCCAGCATGAGCGCAGCGGGGGCGAGTTTGTCTTCACCTATCGCGAACTGCTCCGTGACACCGGTCGCATGAGCGCCGAGGCGCTGGTGGAGAAGCACCTGGGGGTGGATATCCGCGAACCCGGGTTCTGGCAGGAGAGCCTGCGTCATGTGGAAGCGGCGGTGAGCCGCCTGGAGCGGCTGGTATAGTCGCGAACCCCTTTCTCAGGGCAGGAAAGCCTGCGCTATGTGGAAGCGGCGGTGGAGCGGCTGGTGTGATGCCTGCCCGCGAAGGTGGTGGCTCTGGCCACCTGGATGTAACGACGGGCCAGACCCGTCCCTGACGATGAGCGTTCGATGCAACAACGAGTCTATCCACAGCAGTGGCAAAATGATCACATCTACCCCTCCCTCGACAGCTGTGTCCTCGAGGCGGACATGAGCCTGGCCCGTGCCAGCCTGGCCGAGCTGAGCGGTTTTATCGAGGGACTGGCCCAGGTTCCGCGCACCCCAGGCGCCCTGCAGGACTTCCTCAGGGAGGTGCGGCTGCGGGCCAGGCGCATTCGCGACATCGGCTGGAACATCGCCGTGCTGGCCGCCTGCAAGGGGAGCCAGGACGTCCGGGATCCCCTGGCCAAGCAGGTTGCCTCCCGGGCCCGTGCCCTCAATGCGGATCTGTTCAAGACGCTTGCCCCCATCGAAGATCTGATGCTGGGGCTGGCGGAGCCCGAGTTTGAACAGCTGATGGCCGACCCCCTGCTCGGGGAGGAGGGGTACCGGCTGCGCCACGAGCGCCGCCTGCAGGATCAGCGGCTGCCGGTGGCGGCGGAGCAGCTGGTCATCGGCCTTGGCTCCGACGGCCTGCACGCCTGGGGCAATCTCTACAACGATCTGGTGGGCAAGATAAGGCTGACCATCGACGGCCGCGAGATGGGGCTGGCCGAGGCGAGCAACCTGCTCTCCTGCCCGGATCGGGCGCTGCGCAAAGCGGCCTTCGACGCCATCAGCGCCGGCTGGGAGGGGGAGCAGGAGACGGTGGCCGCCATCCTCAACGCCCTCAACGGCTGGCGCCTGGAGCTTTCGCGCCAGCGCGGCAAGCACCGGCGCCTCGATGCCCTGGATCTCTCCTGTCACCAGAGCCATATCGAGCGGGCGACCCTGGAGGCCCTCATGGCCGAGACGTATCGGGCCCGGGGGCTGGGCCAGCGGGCCCTGGGGCTGATGGCCGGTCACCTTGGCCTCGAGGTGCTGGGGCCGGAGGATCTCTTTGCGCCGCCCCCTGCCGCCAGCCGCCGGGCGATCCCCTTCGAGGAGGCGGTCGACCTCATCGCCCTGGCCTTCGCGCGCTTTGACCCCGAGATGGGGGACTTTGCCCGCATGATGGCCGAGCGCGGCTGGATTGATGCCGCTCCCACCCCCAACCGGCGCACCGGGGCCTACTGCACCAAGTTTGCCGAGCCGGTGGAGCCGCGGGTCTTCATCACCTATGCCGGCACCCTGGACAACGTCATCACCCTGGCCCACGAGCTCGGTCACGCCTGGCACAACTGGCTCATCCGCGACTTGCCCATGAGCCAGCGCAGCTACCCCATGACCCTGGCGGAGACCGCCTCCATCTTCGCCGAGACCCTGGTGCGCAGCGCCCTCTACGAGCAGGCGCAGAATCCCGAGGAGCGCCTGGCCATGGCCTGGGCGGAAGCCGACGGCGCCGCCACCTTCCTGGTCAACATCCCGGCTCGCTTCGACTTCGAGCGGGCCCTGGTAGCCGAGCGGGAGCTGGGATATGTCTCATCGGCCCGGCTCAAGGGGCTCACCGACGAGGCCTGGGGGCGCTGGTACGAGGGGAGCCTTGGCCGCTATCACCCCATGTTCTGGGCCGCCAAGGGGCATTTTTCCATCGCGGGCCTGGGCTTTTACAACTACCCCTATCTGTTTGGTTACCTGTTCAGCCTCGGGGTCTATCGGCAGCTGATGAGCCGCAAGGGGGCAGGGGAGGCGAACGTGGCCGAGGCCTATCGCGCCCTGCTGCGAGACACCGGCCGCATGAGCGCCGAGGCGCTGGTGGCGAAACACCTGGGGCAGGATATCCGCGAGCCGGCCTTCTGGCGCCAGAGCCTGGAGGGGGTCGAGGGGGTGGTGACGCGACTGGCCGCGCTGGTCGGGGAGCCTGATCTGGGTCTCAATTGAGCTGAGTGGCCAGCTCCTGCTGGCAGGCCACGCAGTTGCGCCCGCGCCGCTTGGCAAGATAGAGGGCGAGATCGGCCTGCTTGAGCAGGTCGGCCAGGGAGGATCCCCGATCGCTGGCCACCCCTATGCTCACAGTGATGCGCAGCGCCCCCAGTTCGCAGATCAGGGGGGAGGCGGCTATCTGGCTGCGCAGGTACTCGGCGCGGGCGTGGGCATTGGCCAGATCCTCCCCGGGCAGCAGGATGGCAAACTCCTCGCCGCCGACCCGGGCCAGGATGGCCGGGGTGCCCATATGGTGTTGCAGCAGGCGGGCGAGGTGACAGAGCAGCCGATCGCCCGTGTCATGGCCGTGATGGTCGTTGACCTGCTTGAAGTGATCCACGTCGATCAGCAGCAGGGCGCGCTGGGGATCGGTCTGGGCCTGCCAGCGGGTCTCGAAGCCGCGGCGATTGAGCAGCTGGGTCAGGCTGTCTCGCAAGGAGAGTTCGTTGAGCTTGCGGGTGTTGCGCAGCACCACCATGAAGAACTGGCCCAGTTGCAGGCCGGTGGCGAGCAGCCAGATCACCAGCAGCGCCACCAGGCTGTGATGGGACCGAAAGTGGATCTCCTGGCTCGGCAGCGGCAGGCTCTGGGCCATGAGGAGCCGCTCCCCCCAGGCCAGGATGGCCAGCAGCCCCAGCAGACTGAGCAGGCCGCTGAGGGGGGCGCCCAGCTGCTGGCTGAGGGGACGGGCCGAGTAGCAGATCATCAGAAAACCGCTGACGCCGGAGAAGAGGGCCAGCAGCAACAGGCGCAGCTGGCTCTGGGGCAGGCTCGGTCCCACCCAGACCAGCAGCAGGGCACCGAGCAGGGTGATGGTCAGCCAGCGGAGCAGGGGGAAGCGGCCCCGGTCGAAGCGGTAGGCGCGTCCCCACAAGAGGGTGAAGCCGCAGAGCACCAGGATATCCGCCCCCGTGTAGCTGAGCCAGGGATCCAGGGCGCCGCGCCGGGCAAACAGGACGAGGGCCGCGGCCCAGCACAGGGAGTAGGCGGCGCCGAGCAGGCAGGTGAGACGCTCGCTGCGCACCAGCCAGGCCGTCAGGGCCCAGAGCACAGCATACAGACCCATCTGGGCGGCCAGTAACAGATAACTCAGGGCGATTCCGTTCACGCCGTCCTCATCCGTTGTTTTTTGTGCTTGAAGCGTAGCAACTTATCGGGATCGACAGCGGACGCAACCGACGACCACAGTCGTGATCCAAAGCAAGAAAGCCGCATGTTTTGGTGGCGCCGGGCCCGTCTGCTGCGGTAGTTTCGAAAGAACCGACACAGATTCTGAGGTCTTACCATGATCATCTATCTGCATGGCTTCGATGCCACTAGCCCTGGCAATCATGAGAAGGTGCTGCAGTTGCAGTATATCGATGATGATGTGCGCTTCGTACACTACAGCACCATACATCCCCGCCACGACATGAGTCACCTGCTCAAGGAGGTGAAGAAGCAGCTCGACATGAGCACGGACCCCAAGCCCCTCATCTGCGGTGTGGGCCTGGGCGGCTACTGGAGCGAGCGGATCGGCTTTCTGTGTGGCATCAAGCAGGTGATCTTCAACCCCAACCTGCACCCCGAGATCAACATGGAGGGGCGCATCGACCGGCCCGAGGAGTACCAGGACATAGGCACCAAATGCGTGTCAGAATTTCGTAATAAAAACTCAGGAAATTGCCTGTGCATCCTTTCCGTGCGGGATGAAGTGGGTAATAATGCGGACACTGAGCGTGAATTGAAGAATTATTACGACATCGTGTGGGATGAGCGGGAGAGCCACAAATTCAAGAACATCTCCCATCACCTGCAGCGGATGAAGGCCTTCAAGGAGGCCTGATGCAGTCACGTCATGGATTCAACTATCAAGGGAGCCTCCGGCTCCCTTAGCTTTAAATGGAACCTGAGGTAATTCACCATGACCAATATCGTTGTCGTCGGCGGCGGGGCTGGCGGGCTGGAGCTGGCCACCAGCCTGGGCCGCAAGCTGGGCAAGAAGAACAAGGCACAGATCACCCTGGTGGACCGCAATCGCACCCACCTGTGGAAACCCCTGCTGCACGAAGTGGCCACCGGCTCCATGGACGCGGGCATCGACGCCCTGAGCTACCAGTCCCATGCCAAGAACCACGGCTTTGACTTCCAGCTCGGCAGCCTGACCGCCATCAAGCGTGACGAGAAACGCATCGTGCTGGCCCCGATCCACGACGAGGATGGGGAGCTGGTGGTCCATGAGCGCGAGCTGCCCTATGACATCCTGGTGATGGCCATCGGCTCCGTCTCCAACGACTTCAACACCCCGGGCATCAAGGATCACTGCATCTTCCTGGACAGCCCCTCCCAGGCGCACCGCTTCCACGACCACATGATGAACCGCTTCTTGCAGTTCGCCACCGAGTACCAACCCGGTGACAAGGTCAAGATCGCCATCGTCGGCGGCGGCGCCACCGGGGTGGAGCTCTCCGCCGAGCTCTACAACGCGGTGGAGCAGCTCTACGCCTACGGCTTCAAGAACCTCACCACCGACAGCCTCAAGGTGACCCTGGTGGAAGCGGGCCCCCGCATCCTGCCGGCCCTGCCCGAGCGCATCAGCGGCGCCGCCCACCAGGAGCTGGTCAAGCTGGGAGTGGACGTGCGCACCGCCACCATGATCACCGAAGCCACCAGCGAGGGGCTGCGCACCAAGGATGGGGAGCTCATCGAAGCAGACCTCATGGTGTGGGCCGCCGGCATCAAGGCGCCGGACTTCATGAAGGAGATCGCGGGCCTCGAGACCAACCGCATCAACCAGCTGGTGGTGCACCAGACCCTGCAGACCACCCGTGACGAGCACATCTTCGTCATTGGCGACTGCGCGGCCTGCCCGCAGCCGGATGGCAAGTTCGTGCCGCCGCGGGCCCAGTCCGCCCACCAGATGGCGACTCAGGCCTACAAGAACATCCTGGCCAAGCTGGCGGGTGGCGAGATGAAGCCCTACCTCTACCACGACCACGGCTCCCTGGTCTCCTTGAGTCGCTTCTCCACCGTGGGCAGCCTGATGGGCAACCTGATGCGCGGCTCCATGATGGTGGAGGGTTACATCGCCCGTCTGGTCTACATCTCCCTGTACCGGATGCACCAGGTGGCCCTGCACGGCTATGTGAAGACCGGCCTCATCATGCTGGTGGGCCGCATCAACCGGGTGCTGAGACCGACTCTGAAGCTGCACTGAGTCCCGTCCGGACGCGATGACGACAGGGAGAGGCCGAGGCCTCTCCCTTTTTTGTTTCTGTCCCGGCAGGCTTTGGGGTAGTCTGGAACCCGTTTTCACCCAAGGAGCGCAAGATGATCCTCTCAACCACCCCCACCCTGGAAGGCAAGGTTATTCGCGAGTATCGCGGCATCGTGGTCGGCGAGGCCATCCTCGGTGCCAACGTGTTCAAGGATCTGTTCGCCGGCATCCGCGACATCATAGGCGGGCGTTCCGGCGCCTATGAAAAGGAGCTGGCCCGGGCCCGGGAGATCGCCTTCGATGAGCTCAAGGAGCGTGCCCAGACCCTTGGCGCCAACGCCGTGGTGGGCATCGACCTCGACTACGAGGTGGTCGGCCAGAACGGCAGCATGTTGATGGTGAGCATCAGCGGTACCGCCGTGGTGGTCTGATGTCTTAGTTCGCCCCAGAATGTGGCCAGAACGCAAACGGCCGCCCCTCGTCCGGGCGGCCGTTTTTCATCATCCCACGCCGGCTCAGGGCAGGGTCTCGGGGCGAAAGCTTTCGCGGATCTGCGGCACCAGGGGCGAGACGTCGAATCCCTTCTCCTGGCCGAGCACGGGGTGGAGCAGGGGGCCATCCTTCAGGGGGGTGAGATCCCCGGCCAGCAGGGCGCGGGTCGCCTGGCCCATCTGGTAGAGCTGGCGCACGGCACCAAACTGGCGCGCGAGATCCAGGCTGCCGTCATTGCGGGTGAAGGCCATCATGGGGATCTGATAGCTGGCATCCCGGGGCGGCTTGTCCCCATGGATCCCCTTGCCCGCCGACATCAGGTAGGGCTGGTGATCGCCAAAGGCCACCACCAGATAGCGTTTGCCGCTGGCATCCAGGGCCTTGAGCAGCCGCTCCAGGGAGGCCATGGCATCCACCACCCCGGTGTAATAGGTGTTGAGCAGCTGGCGCTCGGCCGGCGCGAGATCCGGGCAGGCCTTGTCGAGCTGCTGGGCCTGATAACGCACGCCATCGAAGGGGCCATGACCCTGCATGGTGACCCCGTAGGCGAACAGCGGCTGGTCATCCTGGTTGCTGCGCCTGAGCAGGTGATCGATCAGGGCATGGTCCGACACATAGAGTCCCTTGTACTCCAGGCTGGTGAAGTGGTCACTGAACCAGCGCTCCTCATACCCCAGCGCCGCAATGGCCTTCTCCCGCCCCCAGAACTTCTCGGTATAGGGGTGGGCGAACAGGGTGCGATAGCCGCTGGCCCTGGCGGTCTGGGCCAGCCCGGGCACCTGGTCGCGCAGATAGTAGTAGGGCACTATGCCCTGCTTGAGCAGCCCCACCGGCAGGCCGGTGTTCATCTCGAACTCCGGCAGCACCGTCATGCCCCCCGTGGTGGGGGAGTGGATGGTCTTGTGCCACTGTGCCACGGTGGCGGGCAGGTTCAGGGTGGGGGCGGGGGCGCAGATCCTGGCTTGCCAGTCGAGCCAGAGGGACTCGTACTGCAGCACTATTACCCTGTCCCAGCGAGGTTGAGCCGGGGGCGGGGTCTGCGGCCGGACCTGGCTCAGGCTGGGTGCCTTGCTCTGCAAGGGGTGGCGAAAGATGTTGCCGCTTTGCAGCATCTCGTCCACCAGGTTGAACAGGTAGAGGCCGGGACCGGCGCGGATGATGTCCCTGTGGTAGTTGACCGCCCTGTCCATGTAGCGGATGTTGACCCCCAGCAGCAGGTTGCCTGCCTGGGTGGCGAATACGCACAGGGCGAAGAAGGCGACGGTGGCGGCCAGGGTGCGCAGCACCCAGCGCGACAGGGCGAAGTACCAGCACAGGAAGAGGAGGGCGAGGCCGAAGATCCAGGGCAGCAGGGGATGCTGCTCGGTCAGGATGCGGGCCAGGGCCAGCAGGTTGCCCAGATCGTCCCCCCCGAGCGGCACCCCGTAGATGGCGATCTTCATGAAGTTGGCGAGCAGCCCCAGGGCGCAGAGCAGGGTAAACACCAGCCCCATGTAGAGGTTGAAACCGGCCAGGGCGCACAGTCCCCAGCCGAGCACCATGCTGCCCCAGGCCAGGTAGTAGTGCTCGGGGCGAAAGCCGGTCCAGAGCAGGAACTCGCCGACCCGAAACACCACGAAACCGTGCAGCAGCACGAAGGTGAGGTTGCCTATCAGCAGGCAGCCCATCAGCCGCCAGGCGAGCCCCCGGCGCAGGAGCGGCAGGCAGATGCGCAGGGCGGCGGCGCAGATCAGCAGCACCAGCCCCAGGCTCGCCAGCAGATAGCTGAGGTTGAACCCCTGCTCCGGCAGGGGCTGCAGTATGCGGCGCAGCCCGCCGCTGTCATCCCTGTCTGCCAGCTGCAAACCGATGCGCAGCTGATAGTGGTTGGAGAGGGCGTCGTCC
Source organism: Aeromonas crassostreae (assembly GCF_054052445.1). NCBI lineage: Bacteria > Pseudomonadati > Pseudomonadota > Gammaproteobacteria > Aeromonadales > Aeromonadaceae > Aeromonas > Aeromonas crassostreae. The sequence goes on from NZ_JBSTYM010000003.1 coordinate 136,868, forward strand.
GGTGCCCTGAGGGTGCTGTTGAGGTCGAGGCTGCACCCCGTGGGATCGCAGCGTTGGCGCTTGTCGGCCCGCTGGCTCTGGGTGGCGATGGCCGTCCCCTGCTCCCCCAGCAACTCCACCCGCACCCTGTCCGCAGCTTGCAGCGGCTGCCTCAGCTGCCACTGGCTGTGCACCACCAGATAGAGGCCGCGGTTGTCACTCTTGTAGAGCAGGGAGTGACGCACCAGGGTGGCGACCGGGTTGTCGGCGGGCCCCAGCACCATGGGCCTGGCCGGACTCAGCAGGTTGGCCGGGCCCATGGTCGGTAGCAGCAGGGTGAACAGCAGCAGGGCAGACAGCAGCGCCAGCATCAGGGCTGGCAGCGGGGGAACCCGTGGCCTTTGGCCTGGGCGGGAGAGGGGCATAAGGGCTCGTCCTTTGAGCATCATCTTGCTTGCTTCAATGTTGACCGATGGTGCTGGGCTTGCCCTTGCTTGTCAATTTAATGACAGAAAAATGAATGGATGCGGACACTTGTGTGACGGGGATCCGGTCCCGACCGCTGTTTCTGTGATGAAAGCGGCATCATGAGAGGATGGCACTGGCAAGGGAGCGGGAGCGCTGTTTACTCTCTCAATAACGAATGAGGGAGACTGTAATGAATCCTAAAGTTGCCGGACGCCAGGCGAGACTACTACAGATGTTGCAGCGCAACGACGAGATACTGGTTGGCCGCGAGCGCGACTGTCCCCTCTCCCTCGCCCAGTTGCAGAGCCTGGGGGAGAGCCACCCTGCGGTGATCGCGCTCCATGATGGCGGCCTCAGCGCCCAGGTGTTTCACCTCAAGGTCGAGGGCCATCACTGGTGCCTCAAGCGCAGGCGCGCCGTCTCCCGGGTCGCCAATCCCGATGGCCAGACCGCCTTTCTCACCGAGCTCGAACGCCGGCGGGAGATAGAGGCCCTGCGCGAGCAGCATCCCACCCTGCTGCCCAACGTGGTCTGCACCAGCTTCGGCTCGGCCCGGGCCGGGATCCTGCTCTCCCCCTGGCTGCGGGGCGAGCCGGTGCGCACGCTCTGCGAGCGCAACCTGGCCCAGATGCTGGCGGCCGAGGCCGAGCTGGCGCGCTGGGGCTGGTTTGACTGGGATCCGAGCCCGGGCAACCTGCTCGACGACGGCCAGCAGATCAGCCTGTTCGATTTCGGTTACACCTGGCCCTTCGATCCCCGCTTCGAGTTCAACTCCAACGGCCTGTGCGACCCTGAGTTTCATGTGGTGGAGCGCCTCGAGACCCGCACCCTGTCCGGGCTCTGGCTCGACGAGGTCAATCCGCTGGCGCAGTTTGCCTGCTGGCGACGCCTCACCCTGGCCTGGGCCGAGCAGGAGCTGGCGCGGCTGAGCCGGGAGGGGGCCTGCGCCCCCGTGCTGGCCAGGCTGGAAGGGCTTGCCGGCGAGTGGCGCACCGCCCTGAGCGGCGAGGAGGCGCTGGCGGCGAACTGGCTCAAGGACATGTATCGCAGCCATCGCCTGGACGTGCAAGACGATCTCGGCGGCCAGAGCTGCACCCCACTCACCCTCAAGCGGCTCGACTGGCTGGAGCATGCCCTGCGCCACTGTTATGAGGAGCTGGCCGAGGGCGCGCCGCTGGGGGGGCTGAGTCAGCCCCAACTGATCGAGGAGCTGGCCCGCTGGCGCGAGCAGGCCAGGGAGTGGCAGCTGAGCCCGACCCCGGCCTGATCCCGGGAGCAAAAAACGACAGAGGGCGCCAGGGGCGCCCTCTTTGTTGCCGTGGCCGCCGAGCGCTCAGTCGAGCAGCTCCTGGTGCAGGCGATTGACTATCTGGTTAGCCTCACCCTCGTTGACCAGGAAGCAGAGGTTATGGGCGCTGGCGCCGTAACAGATCATGCGAATGTTGTGCTCGCGCATGGCGTCGAACACCCGGCTGCCCACCCCGGCGGCCTCGCTCATCCGGTTGCCGATGAGGGCCACCAGCGCCAGATCCGTCTCCACCTTCACCTTGCACAGCTGGCCCAGTTCCGCCAGCACCTTGTCGCCGAGGGCGGGTTCGCCGTTGCTCTGGCTGCCGGTGTGATCCAGGGTCAGCGACACGCTCACCTCCGAGGTGGTGATGAGGTCCACCGAGATGCGGTGGCGGGCCAGGATGCCGAACACCTCGGCCAAAAAGCCGTAGGCGTGGAACATGTTGAGGCTGTGCAGGGTCACCAGCACCTGCTGGCGGCGCAGGGCCACGGCGCGAAACAGCGGGCTGCTCTGGGTGGTGGCGCGGATCCAGGTGCCCCCCGCCGCCGGATCCTTGCTGGAGCCGACAAACACGGGGATGTCTTGGCGCACCGCGGGTTGCAGGGTGGCCGGGTGCAGCACCTTGGCGCCGAACGTGGCCATCTCTGCCGCCTCCACGAAGCTGATCTCCGGGATGGGGCGGGCGCGGGTGACCAGGCGTGGATCCGTGGTGTAGATGCCGGGAACGTCGGTCCAGATCTCGATGGCGGTGGCGTCGAGGGCCTCGGCAAAGAGGGCGGCGCTGTAGTCGGAGCCGCCGCGGCCCAGGGTGGTGGTGCGGCCATCGCCATCGGCGCCGATGAAGCCCTGGGTGATGACGAGGGTGTCACCGAGCAGGGGGCCCAGGGCCTGCTGGCAGAGGGCGCGGCTGGCGGCGAGATCCACGCTGGCCTTGCCAAAGCGGCTGTCGGTGCGCAGCAGCTGGCGCGCATCCTGCCACTGGGCCTTGACGCCCCGCTGGCACAGAAGCTCGGTAAAGAGCCGGGTGGACATCAGCTCGCCGCAGGCGATCAGGCGATCCGCCAGCTCCGCATCGGTCTGCTGGGTGGCCTGGAGCGCCATCTTGCGCACCTCCTCCAGCAGGCCATGGATGATGGCGGCGGTGTCGGCCGGCTGGCCGAGGTCTTGCAATATGCCCTGCTGGATCTCGGCCAATTTGCCGAGCTGCGCCTCGCGCTCCCCTTCATCGAGTTCGCCCTGGGCCAGGGCCACCAGCAGATTGGTGACCCCGGAGCTCGCGCTCAGCACCACCAGCCGGGTTGCCGGGTTGGCCAGCACTATGTTGGCGCAGTTGTTCATGGCGGCGGCATTGGCGACGCTGGTTCCGCCAAACTTGGCGACGTTGAAAGGGCTCATTGCATACTCCTGTCTATATCAAATATCCGGATCCATGGGGCAAAGAGACAGGGGAGGGCAGAAAATGGCAGGAATGGCGAAAGATCCCGGCCAGAAGCGCTCCACCTGCAGAGCCCATCCAGTACCCGGCCAGGATCTGGACCGGGTAGTGGATAGACACGACCGATGACAACCCGGGGGATTCAGCCCCCGCGGCCGACGATGAGGATACCAGGCTCCTCCTGCGTCTCGGCGCTGCTCCCCCTCAATCGGCATCATGGGACTCTGGTGTCCTGCTCCGACCTACCTGGGCAACGCTCCTCTTCTGGCTCCACCCACTGGGGTGGAGTGCAATTAGAAATAACCCGCGTTGGATTGCACTGTCAATCGAGTTTCGAAAAAAGTTCAATTTCCCGCCGAAGACAACACAAAATCAACAGCTTAAATAATGGGCTTTGACAAAACCTTGGAGCGACGCTGCCAGTTGTAGAGCCGCTGGCGCGCCACCGGCAGGGCCTCGACCTCCAGGGGCTCGAAGCCCCGCTCCCTGAACCAGTGGATGGAGCGGGTGGTGAGTACGAACAGCTGACGGATGCCGAGGCGCTTGGCCCGCTCCGCCACCTTGGCCACCAGCTGATCGCCCCGGTTGGAGTTGCGGTACTCGGGGTGAATGGCGACGCAGGCCATCTCGGCCATCGCCTCCTCCATGAAGCAGTAGAGGGCCGCGCAGCCGATGATGAGGCCGTCGCGCTCTATGATGGTGAACTTGTCGATCTCCATCTCCAGCTGCTCCCGGGAGCGGCGCACCAGGATCCCTTCCTCCTCCAGGGGGCGGATGAGATCCAGGATACCGCCTATGTCTTCTATGGTGGCGGCGCGGGCCCGTTCGGCGCTCTCCCGCACTATCTGGGTACCCAGCCCCTCGCGGCTGAACAGCTCCTGCAGCATGGCGCCATCATCCTGGTAGCTCACCAGGTGAGAGCGGGGCACGCCGCCGCGGCAGGAGGCGATGGCCGCTCTCAGGTAACGGGCGGTGCCGGACATCTCTTCCCCCGCCTGCTCCAGCTCCACCAGCAGCTCCTCCGCCTGCTCGGGGAAGAGCTCGGAGATGGCGTGGCCCTGTCTGTCCAGTACCCCTTGGCTGGAACTGAAGCAGATCAGCTTGTCGGCCTTGAGATCCACGGCGATGCGTCTGGCCACCTCTTCCGAGGTGAGATTGAAGCTCTCCCCGGTGACGGAGCAGCCGATGGGGGAGATGAGCACCAGGTTCTGCTGATCGAGCTGACGCACTATCCCCTCCACGTCGATGCGACGGACCCGGCCGCTGTGGCAGTAGTCGACCCCATCGTCTATCCCCAGGGGCTGGGCGGTGACAAAGTTGCCGCTCACCACGCTGATGCGGGCCCCCTGCATGGGGGTGTTGGCCAGCCCCATGGAGAGCTTGGCGGTGATGTCGAATTGCAGGCCACCGCTCACCTGCTTGATGAGGGCGAAGCTGGGGTCGTCGGTGACCCGGACTCGTTTGTGGTAATGGGCCTCGATGCCGGCGCGGGCCAGGGCCTCATCGTTCTGGGGACGGGCGCCAAATACCAGTACCAGGCGGATCCCGAGCGTCTGAAGCAGGGCGATGTCACTGACGATATTGGCAAAGTTGGGATGGGCGATGGACTCCCCTCCCATCATCAGCACGAAGGTGGCACCCCTGTGCACGTTGACATAGGGGGTGGACTGCCGAAAGGCATGGACCAGGCTGGGTTCACGTTCACGCACTCGAGATTCATCCATAAAAAAACAGCAATGGGCCCAATATATGAAAATAAATTCACAAATCAAGACTAAATATTGATTTGGTGCGATTTGTTGCCATCACGGCCTCGCCCTGGGAGTCTGATGGCCCGAGATGACGAGGCCATGACTCGCCACCGGGAGAGAGCAGGGCGGTTGATCCGGCGGGACAAACTCCTTATCTTCACCCTTCTTGCCGATGTCACGGGCTGGACCCGCTAGTTAAGGATGAGTCAATGGAAGCGATATTGAGTGCCGAACAGGCCCTTCCCGGGCGCGATGAGCCCATGGTGATTGGCCAGCTGCATGCTGTCAACGGTCACCCGACCCAGGGGCCCTGGCCCGAGGGGCTGGCGCTGGCCTGGTTTGGCATGGGGTGTTTCTGGGGCGTGGAGCGCCTGTTCTGGCAGCAGGCCGGCATCTATTCGAGTGCGGCCGGTTATCAGGGGGGCCATACCCCGAACCCCACCTACAAAGAGGTGTGCAGCGGCCAGACCGGCCATGCAGAGACGGTGCAGCTGGTGTTCGACCCCAAGGTCATCTCCTACGCCGAACTGCTGCGCCTGTTCTGGGAGCACCATGATCCGGCCCAGGGCATGCGCCAAGGCGGGGATCTGGGCACCCAGTACCGCTCCGTCATCTTCTGTGGCGACGAGGAGCAGCAGGCCCTGGCCCAGGCGAGCCTGGTTGCCTATCAGAGCGCCATGGCCGCCAGCGGCGACCCGCGCACCATCACCACGGAGATCAGGCCGCTGGCCCCCTTCTACTACGCCGAGGATTACCATCAGCAGTATCTGCATAAAAATCCGGAAGGGTATTGCGGTCTCGGTGGCATAGGCGTCTGCCTGCCCCCCAGCCTGGCGCGCTAGTTGGCGCCGCTTGGTACTGGCAGCAAAATAAGTTGAAATAAATGGGCAACAAAGCGGAACTTGGCCGGGAAGGCGTGGACTAACTAGTTAGCAGCCAAGGATGGCCGCGATGCCAGACACATGATGAGCCTCCCAACCATGATAGCAAGCGGGGGGCCCCCCCCCGCGGGGGGCCGGGGGATTTAAGACGCGCGGGCGGCGGGCGCGGCCGGGGGGGGGGGGCCCTTCTCATTTCCGCTCGCAGGCGGGCGGCGTCGCCCGGGTTGCGCCCATGAGGGCGCCGCTGGCAGGGACGAGCCGAGCGGGGAAGATCAGTTGATGGCGCTGTCGAACAGGTTCTTGATGAGGTCGATGAATTCGTTCAGGAAGGCGTGTTGCTGCTCGGTCGGGGCCTGAAGCCAGACGGCGGAGAGCACCTCCTCCAGATCGGCGACCACGGCGTCGGCCTCCTGCATCATCACGAAGCGCAACTTGGCATCGAGCTGGGGGTTCTGCTCGCACAGGGTCATCAGGCTGTTGGCGACCCGGCTGCTCACCAGATCCTCTATGGTCAGCTCGCCCTGGCCGGATTGATGGCCTTCGAACAGGCTGAGCCGTTCCACCAAATACTCAATCAGCGCTATATAGCCGTCACTCTCAACCACCATGGGGTGCTACCTCATCGAAAAAATCAGGGCGTATTCTAGTGGTTGTCGTCAGCTTGGCAAGGGCCGTCGTCAAGGGAGAGGTGCAGGCGATGGCGGGTGAAGCCGACGCCACCCCGGCTCACCTGCTCCAGGCCGTCCAGGACGAAACCGTGGCGCAGGAACAGGGGATAGCTCAGCAGGCTCGCCTCGGTATCGATCCAGGTCAGGCCCAGGGCGCGGGCCTCGGCGATGAGGCGGCGGATCAGCAGGCTGGCGAGCCCCTGCCTGCCCCACTCGGGGGCGACATAGAGCAGCCCCAGATGGCCACTCGGGCTCAGGGTGATGAAGCCCAGCAGCGCATCCCCCTGGGCCAGCACCCAGCCGTAATGGGTTTGCAACTGATCGGCGAAGCCGGGGTGATGGGCTCCCCGAGCCCACTGCTCCACCTGTTCCGGGCTGTAGTGCGCGGGGCCGAGCTGGCGCACCGCCCGCTCGAACAACTCGGCCAGGCGGGGGATGTGCGCTGCGGTCAGGGGCACGCAGCGGGGGGCCAGCGGCGGGTGCGCCCTCATGGCTTGACCGCCTGGGGTCGCCTGGCCTTGGGCAGGCCGGCCACCACCCGCTCATAGGAGTGCATGACCCAACCCTGCCAGAGCGTGTCAGTCAGGGTGTCGGTCAAGGCGATGGAGTTCCAGTGCTGCTTGTTCATGTGCCAGCCTGGGGTGACCTCGGGGTGGATCTCCCGCAGCAGCAGGGCCAGTTCGGGCTCGCACTTGAGGTTGAGGCGCATCGGCGCTTCCTGCCAGCTCAGCAGGGCGAACATCTTGCCGGCGATGCGATAGACCAGGTATTCGGGGCCAAAGGGCGTATCCTCGGCGGCGCCCGGCAGGCTGAGCAGAAATTCACGTAACTGTGTCAGGGTCATGCAAGCCTCCAGGCGGATCCGATCATGCGAGCAAGCATATTCATCCGGGTGAGCCATCTGTTAATATGCGCGCCGAGTATACCCCCCATCACAGCGGGAGCCCATGAGATGTTGTACCACAAGACCTTTGAGCTGGGCCCCGATCGGGATTGGGTGGTGTTCGTGCACGGCGCCGGCGGCAGCTCCTCCATCTGGTTCAAGCAGCTGCGGGCCTACCGGGAGCACTTCAACGTGCTGCTGCTGGACCTGCGCGGTCACGGCCAGTCCAACCAGTTGCAGCAGGTGGTCAAGGGCCACTACAGCTTTCGCGCCGTGACCGAGGACATCCTGCAGCTGCTCGATCACCTGCGCATCCCCCAGGCCCACTTTGTCGGCATCTCCCTTGGCACCATCCTCATCCGCCACCTGGCGGAGCTCTGCCCCGAGCGGGTCAGGAGCATGGTGCTGGGCGGCGCCATCCTGCGCCTCGACATCCGCTCCCGGGTGCTGGTGCAGCTGGGTCGCCTCGGCCAGCACATCCTGCCCTACATGTGGCTCTACCGCCTGTTTGCCTTCATCATCATGCCGCGCCAGCACCATCAGGAGTCCCGCAACCTCTTCGTGCGCGAGGCCCGCAAGCTGTGCCAGAAGGAGTTCAAGCGCTGGTTTCGTCTCGCCACCGAGGTGAACCCTCTTATGCGCTATTTCAAGGAGCGCGCCCTGCCCATTCCCACCCTCTACGTGATGGGGGAGGAGGATCACATGTTCCTCGCCCCGGTGCGCGAGCAGGTGGCCCGGGATCCTTACAGCCGGCTCGAGATCATCGAAAAATGCGGCCATGTCTGCAACGTGGAGCAGCCGGAGCGCTTCAATCGCCAATCGTTGGCGTTTCTCTCCCGCCAGGTGACCCTGCCGGGCCGATAGCGGCGAGCCCCCAGCCCGTGTTCGGGCCCCTCAGACGAAGTAGTGGCCAATCTCCAGATAACGCTGGCGGATATGCTCGATGAGCAGCCGTATCTTGCGCGGCGGCTGGCGGGTGAAGGGGTAGACGGCGTAGATGCCGAGTTTCTTGCCCACTCGCTCGGGAAACAAGTCCACCAGTTCGCCGTTCATCAGATCGTGATAGACCAGACAGCGCGGCACATAGACGATGCCGCGCCCCCCCAGCGCCGCCTTGCGCAGGGCCCCGGCGTTGTCGGTTGAGAAGCTGCCCGACACCGACAACAGATAATCCCCCTGTTCCCCCTTGAAGGCCCACTCGGACGCCCCCGTGCTCTGGTAGGCGTAGCGCAGGCAGTTGTGGCCTTGCAGATCCCTGGGCTCGCGCGGCGCCCCGAAGCGGCGCACGTAGCCGGGAGCGGCGCAGATGACCCACTGGGAGTCGAGGATGTGGCGGGCAATCAGGCTGGAATCATCCAGATAGCCGGTGCGAATGACCAGATCGAACCCCTCTTCCACCAGATTGACGAAGCGGTTGTCCAGCGACATCTCCACCGTGAGCCCGGGGTGCTGCTGGCAAAAATCGGCCACGGCGTCGGCCAGCAACAGTTCCCCCGAGATGGTGGGCACCGACATGCGCACGTGGCCGCTCACCTTTTCGCCAAACCCCGCCACCGCATCGAAGGCGTCCAGTGCGGCGGCCTTCACATTTTTGGCACCCTGATAGAGGGCCTTGCCCGCCTCGCTCAGGGTGAGGCGACGGGTGGTGCGATAGAGCAGCTGCACCCCGAGTTCTTCCTCAAGACGCCCGATCCGTTTGCTAACCACTGAATTTGTCAGGGAATTTTGTTCCGCCACCTTGCTGAAGGAGCCTGCCTCCACCACCTGGGCGAAGAGGATGAGGTCGTCGGTGCTGGCCATATTGATCAACTTTTGGAATGAATGTTGTTCATTATTTCCATATATCGCGAAAAAGGAACAGGGTAAGGTCACGTTCGCTTAACAAAACAACAACAAGGTGCCCCCGCGGTGCCCCCTCTGGACAAGGACGTTATGATGACAGACACCCTGCTGGCCCTGGTGGCCTTCTCGCCGATCCTGGTGGCCGCCGTGCTGCTGGTCGGCCTCAACTGGCCCGCCAAGCGCGCCATGCCCATCGCCTTTCTGTTGACCGTCTTCATCGCCCTGTGGGGCTGGCAGATGAGCCCGACCCGGGTCTTCGCCTCCACCCTGCAAGGATTGGTGATCACGGTGACCGTGCTCTGGATAGTGTTCGGCGCCATCCTGATGCTCAACACCCTCAAACACACCGGTGCCATCACCGCTATTCGCGGCGGCTTTACCAACATCTCACCGGATCGGCGCATCCAGGCCATCATCATCGCCTGGTGCTTTGGCGCCTTTATCGAAGGGGCCTCTGGTTTTGGTACCCCGGCCGCCATCGCCGCCCCCTTGCTGGTGGCCATCGGCTTCCCGGCGCTCGCCGCCGTGCTGCTCGGCATGATGATCCAGTCCACCCCGGTCTCCTTCGGCGCGGTGGGCACCCCCATCCTCGTGGGCATCAACAAGGGGCTCGACAGCCAGGCCATTGGCCAGACGTTAAGCGCAGGCGGCAGCAGCTGGGACATCTATCTGCAGCAGATCACCACCAACGTGGCCCTCATTCACGCCACCGTCGGCACCCTGATGCCGGTGCTCATGGTGATGATGCTGACCCGCTTCTTCGGCCGCCACCGCAGCTGGACCGAGGGGCTCGCCATATTGCCGTTCGCAATTTTTGCCGGGCTCGCCTTCACCGTGCCTTATGCCCTGACCGGCATGCTGCTCGGCCCCGAGTTCCCGTCCCTCATCGGCGGTCTGGTGGGGCTGGCCCTGGTGGTGACCGCGGCGCACCACGGCTTTTTGGTGCCCAAGACTCAGTGGGATTTCGCCCCCGAGAAAGAGTGGCCGGCCGAGTGGCTGGGCTCCATCAAGCTGGATCTCAAGGAGGCCGCTGGCCGCCCCATGTCGCTCATGCTGGCCTGGCTGCCCTATGTGGCGCTGGCCCTCTTGCTGGTGGCGAGCCGGGTGAGCCCGGAGTTCAAGGCGAGCCTCCTGTCGGTCAGCCTGCCGTTTGCCGATCTGCTGGGGGAGAAGGGGGTGAGCGCCTCCATTGAACCGCTCTATCTGCCGGGGGGCCTCTTGGTGCTGTGCGCCCTGGTGGCGACCCTGATCCAGTCCCGCTCCCTCGCCCCCTTTGGCAAGGCCATGGGCGAGTCCGGCCGCACCCTGATCGGCGCCGGTTTCGTGCTGATTTTCACCGTGCCCATGGTGCGCATCTTCATCAACTCCGGCGTCAACGGGGCGGATCTCGCCAGCATGCCGGTGACCACCGCCAATTTCGCCGCCGGGCTGGTCGGGGAGTTCTTCCCGGCGCTGAGCGCCACTATAGGCGCACTGGGGGCCTTTATCGCCGGCTCGAACACGGTGTCGAACATGATGTTCAGCCAGTTCCAGTTCGAGGTGGCGCAGACCCTGGGGGTCTCCACCGCCGCCATGCTGGCCCTGCAGGCGGTGGGGGCGGCGGCTGGCAACATGATCGCCATCCACAACGTGGTGGCGGCCTCGGCCACCGTGGGTCTGCTCGGCCGTGAGGGGGCGACGCTGCGCAAGACGGCGCTACCCACCCTCTACTACCTGCTGGCCACCGGCCTCATCGGGCTGGCGATCATCTATAGCTTCCACATCTCGGACGCACTGCTGCAATTGAAGTAAGGAGAGCAAGTGATGAAGGTAATGCGGGTCTATCCGGCCAAGCCGGCCGATGTCTATCTCTACGCCACCTGTCTGGTGGACCTGTTCGACCCGGTGGCGGGGCTCGATGCCATCGCCCTGATCGAGCGGGAAGGGATAAGGGTGCACTTTGTCGAGAAACAGACCTGCTGCGGGCAGCCGGCCTACACCTCGGGCCATGAGGAGGAGGCGCGCCAGGTGGCGCAAAGCCAGATGGCGCTCTTTCCCGAGCCCTGGCCCGTGGTGGTGCTCTCGGGCTCTTGCGGCGGCATGATGCACCATCACTATGGTCGCCTCTTTCCGGGCAACCCCGAGGTGGCGGCGTTTTGCGAGCGGGTGTTTGAGCTGACTGAATTCCTGGCCCAGATCTGCCGGGTACGCTGGCACGGGGTGGGGGAGGCGAGCATCGTCATGCACACCTCCTGCTCGGCCCGGCGCGAGATGCAGGTACACAGCCGGGCCCGCGCCCTGCTGGGGCAACTCGATGGCGTCACCCTGCACGAGCAGGCCTACGAGAGCGAGTGCTGCGGCTTTGGCGGCGCCTTCTCGGTGCGCCATCCCCACATCAGCCAGGCCATGGTCGAAGACAAGACCCGCCACCTGCTGGCCACCGGCGCCGACACCTTGGTGAGCGCCGACTGGGGGTGCCTGCTCAACATCAAGGGATCCCTGGCCTATCAGGGCAAGACACTGCCCGCCATGCACCTGGCGAGCTTCCTGCTCGCCCACAGCGAGCCGGTGGCTCAGGGCTTACCAGCGCAAAAACAGGGGGCCCATCATGAGTGAGCACGCCAAGTATTCGCCGCGCCGCTTCCATCCCCAGGCCGAGGCGGCCCTGGCCGACCCAGTGCTGCGCCAGAATTTTCGCGGCGCCATGGATTACCTGCGCGCCAAGCGCCGCGATGCCTTTGCCGACCCCGCCGAAGAAGAATCGGTGCGCGATGCCGCCGAGCAGATCCGCCAGCGCTGCCTGTCGCGCCTGCCGGACCTTTTGGAGCAGCTAGAAGCCAACTGCGAGCGCAACGGCATCAGGGTGCACTGGGCCCAGACTCCCGATGAGGCCAACGCCATCATCCTCGGTATCGCCCAGCAGCACGGGGTGAGCAGCATCGTCAAGGGCAAGTCCATGGTGAGCGAGGAGGTGGGGTTCAACCACGAGATGGCGCGCCACGGCATCCGCTGCCTGGAGAGCGACATGGGGGAGTTTATCGTCCAGCTCGATGGCGATACCCCGTCCCACATCATCATGCCCGCCATCCACAAGAACAAGCAGGAGGTGAGCGACACCTTCGCCCATAACCTGGAAGGTTTCACCCCCACCACGGACGTGGACGCCCTGATCCAGACCGGGCGGCGGGCCCTGCGTGAAGAGTTTCGCCGCGCCGGCATGGGGCTGTCGGGCGTGAACTTCGCGGTGGCCGAGATCGGCAGCCTGTGTCTCGTCGAGAACGAGGGCAACGGGCGCATGTGCACCACGGTGCCGAAAGTACACGTGGCCATCACCGGCATCGAGAAGGTGGTGGAGTTTTTATCCGACGTGCCGCCCCTTTACAGCGCCCTGACCCGCTCGGCCACCGGTCAGGCCATCACGACTTATTTCAACGTCATCAGCGGCCCGCGCCGGGCAGGGGAGCTGGATGGCCCGGACGAGGTGCATCTGGTGCTGCTCGACAACGGCCGCAGCCAGGCTTATCGGGACGAGGAGCTGCGAAAGACCTTGCAGTGCATCCGCTGCGGCGCCTGCATGAACCACTGCCCTGTCTACACCCGCATCGGTGGCCACGCCTACGGCACCATCTACCCGGGCCCCATCGGCAAAATCATCTCCCCCCATCTATTGGGTCTGGAAAGTACCCAGGACTTGGTGACCGCATCGAGCCTGTGCGGCGCCTGCGGCGAGGTGTGCCCGGTGCGCATCCCCATTCCCGATATGTTGCAGCGCCTGCGCCGGGAGGCCAAGCATGACGCACAGCCCGGCCACGAGCCGCTGGCGGGGCAAGGGGCGGCCAGGAGCCGGCTCGAGACCCTCGCCATGCAAGGCTTTGCTTTCGCGGCCACCCACCCGCGCCTCTATCACGCCGCAACCAATGTGGCCGGTCGCCTGCGAGGCTTGATGCCTAAACATCTGGGCCCCTGGACCCAGTACCGCGAGGCCCCCCAACCCGCCCCCCAGAGCCTGCACGCCCTGCTGCGCCAGAAGAAGAAGGAGTCCTGAGATGACCAGCAAAGAGGCCATATTAAGCCGCCTGCGCGGCGCCGCCACCCCCACCCCCATATCTCACGCTCCCCATGGCTGGCAGCCCTGGCGTGGGGCAGACGACGGCGCGCGGCGCGAGCGCTTTCTTGGCATGATCAGCGCCAGCCACGCCGAGATCCTCACCGTCACGGAGGCAACCCTGGCCCGAGATCTGGCTGCCTGGCTGGATGGGGAACAGATTCAGACGTTGGCCTGCGGTCAGGGGGGACGCTGGCAGGAGGCGGTCGCGGCCGCCTGCGCCGGGCGCTCTGTGTTGACTCCGGCGGGGGAGTTCGCCAGCTGGAAAGACGATCTGTTTGATGCCTGTCAGGCCGGCATCACCCACTGCGAGGGGGCCATCGCCGATACCGGCACCCTGGTGCTGCTGCCGGATGGCGGCGAGCCGCGCACCCTCTCCTTGGTGCCCCCCTGCCATATCGCCCTGCTGGCGGCCTCCACCATCGCCGACAACCTGGCGGGGCTGGTGAATGCCGGGCGCTGGCAGCAGGCCATGCCCACCAATTTGCTGCTGGTCTCCGGCCCCTCCAAGACCGCCGATATCCAGCAGACCCTGGCCTACGGCGCCCATGGCCCGAGCCGCCTGTTGGTGGTGCTGGTGGAGGATTGCTGATGAGCTGGAGCCAATTTGACGCCGCCGTGCTCTTGCGCATCCCGCCGGAGCGCTTGGTGACTGACCCGGATCTTCGGCTCGCCCACGGCACGGACGCGAGCTTCTACCGCTTGGTGCCCGAGCGCATCGTGCGCCTCGACTCCCTCGATGAAGTGCGCTTCGTGCTCGGGGTGTGCCGCGAATTGAATTTGCCGTGCACCTTTCGCGCCGCTGGCACCAGCCTCTCGGGTCAGGCCCTGAGCGATTCGGTGCTCATCACCCTGACCGACAGTTGGCGCGGCCACCGCATTTTGGACGAGGGGGCCCGCATTGCCCTGCAACCCGGAGTGATCGGCGCCGATGCCAACCGCTATCTGGCGCCTCTGGGGCGCAAGATTGGGCCGGATCCGGCCTCCATCAACGCCTGCAAGCTCGGCGGCATCGCCGCCAATAACGCGAGCGGCATGTGCTGCGGCACCGCCCACAACAGCTATCACACCTTGCACGCCATGACCTTGCTGCTGGCCGATGGCACCGTGCTGGATAGCGGCGATCCCCACAGCCGCGCCGCCTTTGCGGCCAAGCGCCCAGAGCTGCTGGCCGGGCTCGCCGCCCTGCGCGCCGAGGTGCTGGCCAATACCGAGCTTGCCGCGAAAATTCGCCACAAGTACCGGCTCAAGAACACCACCGGCTACGCCATCAATGCCCTGCTCGACCATGCAGATCCCATCGATATCCTCACCCACCTGATGATTGGCTCGGAGGGAACCCTCGGCTTTATCGCCGAGGTGGTGCTCGACACCGTGCCCGAATACCCCCACAAGGCCTCGGCCCTGCTGGTGTTTCGGGACGCCGAGCAGGCGTGTCTGGCCACCTCGCGCCTGAAAAGTGCCCCGGTGGCGGCGGTGGAGCTGATGGATGGGCGCTCCCTTCGCTCGGTGGCGGGCAAGCCCGGCCTGCCGGATTTTATCAAGACGCTGGATTTAACCGCCTGCGCCTTGCTTGTCGAGGTGCATGGGGAATCGAAGGAAGAGCTGGTCGATCGCTGCGAGCAGGTGACGGCCATGGCCGCCGAGTTCGCTCAGGTCGCCTCTGTGCCCTTTACCAGCGACAGCGCCGGGCTCTGGGCCATTCGCAAGGGGCTCTTCCCGGCGGTGGGGGCGGTGCGCACCACCGGCACCACCGTCATCATCGAGGATGTCGCCTTTCCCATCGAGCGTCTGGCCGAAGGGGTGGCGGGGCTGCAAGCCCTGTTCGATCGCTTCGAATACGGTGAAGCCATCATCTTCGGCCACGCGCTGGAGGGGAACCTGCACTTCGTCTTTACCCAGGGGTTCGATGATCCGGCGCAGGTGGCCCGCTACGGCGCCTTTATGGATGCGGTGGCCGAACTGGTCGCCGTGCGCTTTGGCGGGTCGCTGAAAGCCGAGCACGGCACCGGCCGCAACATGGCCCCCTATGTGGAGCTGGAATGGGGGCCGGAGGGGATGGCGCTGATGCGCCGCATCAAGACGCTGCTGGACCCGGACGGCCTGCTCAATCCCGGCGTCATCATCAACGACGACCCCAAGGCCCACCTGGCCCACCTCAAACCCATGCCGGCGAGCGATGCCATCGTCGACCCGTGCATCGAGTGTGGCTTTTGCGAGGCAGTCTGCCCATCGCGCACCCTGTCGCTCTCACCGCGCCAGCGCATCGTGCTCTATCGGGAGCTGTCGCGCCGAGGCCGCGCCAATGAGCCCTCCCACGAGCTGGCCCGGCTGTTTGACTATCAAGGGATTGAGACCTGCGCCGCGACGGGGCTGTGCGCCGATCGCTGCCCGGTGGGCATCAACACCGGCAGCCTGATCAAGAAGCTGCGCACTGACAAGTACAGCCGCTTCGTGCCCATCGCCCGCTGGAGCGCCGATCACTTCGCCGGGGTCACCCGCACGGCGCGCGGGGCGCTGGGCCTAAAAGCCATTGCCGGCAAGGTGCTGGGAGACAAGGCGCTGGCAGGGCTGGTGAACGGGGTTCGCCATCTGAGCGGCCAGCGCACACCCGCTTGGCTGCCCACCCTGCCGGGGCCGAGCCGCTACCGGTGGCCGCAAGGGGAGGGGAGCCATGGCGGATCCAGTGAGGACATTGGAGAGGATCGTGCCGTGGTCTACCTGCCGTCGTGCGCCAGCCGGGTATTTGGCCAGCAGGAGGAGGCCCCGTCACTGCCGGACGTGGTGCAATCCCTCCTCAATAAAGCGGGTTGCCGGGTCATAGTGCCGACGGGGGTTGAGGGGCTCTGCTGCGGCATGCCCTATGACAGCAAGGGGATGAGCGAGGTGGCACAGGCCAAGCGTACTGATCTGGCCGAGGCCCTGTGGCAGGCAAGCGAGCAGGGGCGTTGGCCCGTGCTGCTCGACACCAGCCCCTGCGTGCAGCGACTGCTGTCGGGGGCGCTTGGCAAGGGCCTTCGGGTGTTTGAACCTTCCGCCTTTGTGCTGGAACACCTGCTGCCCCACCTTGAGCTGACCCCCATCGATGAGACCGTGATGCTCCATATCACCTGCAGCACCCGGCGCATGGGGCTTGGCGATAAGATGCAGGCGCTGGCCCGCGCCTGCGCCCGCGAGGTGATCGTCCCTGAGCATATCCAGTGCTGCGGCTTTGCCGGCGACAAGGGGTTGATGACCCCGGAGCTCAACGCCGCGGCGCTTGCCAGCCTGCCCGCCCAGGTGCCCAGGGATTGCCGCCAGGGTTTCAGCAACAGCCGCACCTGCGAAATGGGGCTTAGCCAGCATGCCGGCATTCCCTATCACAGCATCCTCTATCTGGTCGAACAGGCGGCGAAATAAAGAAAACCCCGGCAGAATAAATTCTGTCGGGGGGTATTTACTATAGGACAGGTGTGTCAAGTCGTCATAACAATGTTGATCTCCAGACTACAGCCGCCTACCCAGAAGGTGGGGGATATATTTATGTCACTATATATTTTCTTGTTTTTTTAATGGTCTGTCTTTTTTGTATATCCAAGCAACTGTCCCATCTGTACGAGTAAAGCCCCGGGCTTTTATGCCAATTAACAAACGACACAGCGTATCTTCTGATAAACCAGTTACTCTTTGAAGAGTTTCTAAGCTACGCCCCTGCCCCTGGGCCGCATTATCCAACATTTCTCGGAGGATATCTTTGCTCGGGCCCCAATACGCGCTCTCCTCAAATAATGCACGGCGTCTTTCTAGCAACCATGGTCCGATAAATGACGTTACTGCTGATGTAATCAGCGCAACGATGCCTGCAATTATTGCAATATCATATTGAGCCATTATCTTAGTCACCTATATAGTTTGTTTTTGTATGTGTTTAATCTTGAGTATTTCAGAGCGCCATTCAATAGCTGCGTTACAGGTTATCTTAATGAGAACCGTTTATATATATGATGTAAAGATAAAGCATTAACCTTCTGCTAGTGCTGATCTATATACTGGGATTTGTAAGTTATATCTATTGGAGATAATCTCAATGACTAAATCCTCGAACCATTTAGGTGCGTAAGGATTTATCAATACTTTTTTGATCATTTTTTGACTTTCAATATTTGAAATGCAAATTCCAGTTCGAGTATTCTTGGTTTTTGAATTTGCGTTAGGGTCTATAGCAATTAGCCGGGCTTCTTTTTCGAAAGAAAAACCAGCATGTTTCATGAATGATTAAAGTGCTGCATACGTCGCTGTGGTCTCATGTGTTTGAGGGGTTATTTCGTTCCATAGATTGACTGGGCCTGGTGTATTAATGTTGCTTATTGTTGGGTTTTTATATCTCACATCATCAAAATACGAATGCATATTAATTTTTGATGAAAAATAGGCGCATTTAAAATCAATTTCGGTTGTTTGTATTGCAACAGATTCAGAAGATGAGCCATAAATTTTCCACATTGCATGGCGTTCGTGATCTTCTAAATGCCAGCAACTTATATATATCCAATCCATACAAGCGCGAATGGATTCTCTCGATATAACATGGTTATTATTTGATTTTTCATTAAAATAATACAAAATCCCTTCCAATTCATCTTCAAATAATGTCGCTTTTGGTATGAACAACCCATGCTCAAGAACTGAGAGCAATTTCGTAAGGGGGATGTATCTTGTCAATAATCTTTTAGGGTGTGGTTTCATATATATTCAACAATGCCATTTGGTGTTTTGTATGTTACGTCCCCATGTATTCCATGCGGTGGAGATATAGAGATTTCCCTCATTATCTAGCTACGGACCTCACTTATATTCATTCCTTATCTCGCTTATTAGAAGATGGCTACCGCGAAGGGTTACAGCTCCCTGTATGCTGCTTTTAACCTGATTGAATAGGGCTGAACCATCACCACTCCCTGGCTGCCTTTGGGGCTCTGAGGTCCGGATGAGTAGGGTATCAAACGCCGACCAACTCAAGTGAGTAAAAGGTTATTTAAGACTCGTCTTTTGAATGATTTTTTGACGGGGATCAGACTCTTGGCGATGCCCTTGTTATGGCATTGCCTGTTGGT
The DNA here is from genome assembly GCF_054052445.1 of Aeromonas crassostreae. Lineage (NCBI taxonomy): Bacteria > Pseudomonadati > Pseudomonadota > Gammaproteobacteria > Aeromonadales > Aeromonadaceae > Aeromonas > Aeromonas crassostreae. The sequence continues at coordinate 155,243 of NZ_JBSTYM010000003.1, forward strand.
TGCGGGTTATCCGGCAAAGTCGCCAGCTCAGTAACCGGTCATCTCCAGATAGCCAACGCCGTTGGCATCTCCCGAGACTAAGACCGCCCCCTCCCAGTAGTCAAAGCGCCCCGTCATGGCCTGATTGGGCTGGCGCGCCTTAATAACGAGATTCAAATCAGCGGCCTTAAGCTGCCACTCGATGGGGTAGGCTTGCCCCTTGGGGCCGCGCCAGGTCTTGCCGGGGGTGAGGCGGATCTGCTCAGGATCCAGCACCCGGCTGCTGCCGTCCCGTTCAATCAGGATGCCGTAGCGGTTCTCCGGCTTGTTTTCGGAATGGGCGCGTCCCGATTTGGTGCGCAGGCGAAACAGCATCAACTCGCGGCCATCTTCAAATTGCAGCGAAAACCAGTCCCAGCCCGATTGCCACTCGGCCAATACCGAGCTGCTCCACTCGTGATCAAACCAGCCCTCACCGCTGACGGTGCGGGTCTCCCCATCCAGGGTCATGGTGCCACTGATGGTCAGGCGGGGGTAGGAGTAGTAGAAGGAGGCGTTGCCCGGGCTCTTCTCGCTGTAACCCTGTTTGCCTTGCAGCACAGCAGGCTTGGCGGCGCTCACCTTCACATCAAGATCCCCCGCCTTGCTCTGCACCTTGAGGGTGGCAGGAAAAAGCGATTCCCCTTGAGAGGTCAGCACCCACTCTTTGAGCCAATACTCGCCGCCGCTGGCACCGGCCAGCCCAGGCCCCTGGCGGCTGGTGCGCTCATCCTGCTGGTGGCTGCCCTTGCTCAAGTCAGTGATGGCGAACTGGGCCAGCCAGAGCTGGGGCACAAGCCAGGGGTTCTCCGAGGTGATCTCCTGCTCGATGCCTTGCCTGAACAGGGTCCACTGCATGCCGTAGCCGCGCCCCTGTTCGTCTTTGAGGTTGCCGGTGAGATACCACCACTCGGAGCGGTAGTCGGGATGGGCGCCGTGATCCGCTGGCAGGTTGATGGACTGGCCCGGCAGGGCCTTCTTGAAGTGCTCGCTGTCGCCGCCAAGGATGCTGCTCAGATCGTTGGCACGGATCCCGGCGCCATACAGGGTGAAGATGAGTGCCAGCGGCCAGATGATGGTTTTCATACCACTCTCCTTGCGGCGTACCAGGAGGCGAGCGCGCCACAGACCGGCGCCAGCAGAAGCGCCGTGACGGCGTGCAGGGGGGCGGCCTCGAAGGCCAGACGCCAACCAAAGGCGCGGGGGTTGACCACCTCGATCAGCACCCAGGCGAGGCCATAGCCCACCGGCAGGGCCAACAGCGCGGTGAGCAGCCCCAATCCCGCCCCTTGCCACACCAGCAGGCGGCGGCAGTGGCGCGGGCCAACGCCTAAGCTTTGCAGGGTCTGCAACTCGCCGCGCCGGGCCAGCCCCAGCACCATAAAGGCCGAGCCGATGCCGACGAAGGCGATGCCGAGGATCAGCAGTTTCAATAGCTCGGTCACTACAAAGGTCTGGTCGAACACCTTAAGCGCCGCGGCGTGGATGGCGGGGGCGGGCAAGAGGTTCACCTGCTCGCCAAACTGGCTCCTGAGCCTGTCGCCAAGGCTCTCGGGATCCGTGCTGAAGAGGGCGAGGGATTGCACCTTGCCCCCTTCGAAGGCGTGCAGTATCTGCCCCTTGTCGCTGCCGTAATCCTGATAGACGCCGGTGACGGTAAGCCGCCTTGGCCCCCCCTCGCTTGTTACCTCGAGGGTTTGGCCCACCCTGACCCCGAGGCGCACCGTGAGCGGTTCGCTCGCCAGCACCTCGTCAGAGGTAGCGGGCCAGCGCCCGGCCAGCAGGGGATAGGCGGCTTTGAGCTCGGGGATAAAGTCCATCTGCGCCCACTCGATGGGCTGCCCCTGCCAGCGGGCCGGGAGCACGGCGCGGCGCGAGGCGGCGCTTACCTCTGGCGCGGCGAGGATGGCGGTCAGGGTCTGCTCGCCCAGGGCGCCGCGACTGCCTGCCACCCCCTTGGGGGCGGTGACATAGAGATCGGCAGCCAGACGCTGGCCGAGCCAGATCTCCACGCTTGAGCGAAAGCTCGACACCATGACCCCGATGCCGATGGCAGCCGCAATGGCCAGTTGCAGCGCCATCACCGCGATGGCGGTGCGATCGAGGTGATAGAGGGTTTCGGCCACCCCGAGCCGGGCGGTGAGGGGGCCGCGTGCGCGCAGCCGCCCCAGCAAGGAGCGAAGGGCGTCGGGCAGGATGAGGGCCATGGCGAGCAGCCAGCCGCCTGCCATGAAGAGGGCGCCGCCCAGGCCCGTTTCTGACCGCCGCAGACTCAAGGCGCACAGCAGCAGGATGGCGATGGCCAGACCCCGGCGTTGCCAGGGGTGAGCCGATGGGCGGCTGTTGCCCTCTCGCAGCTCAAGGGGGGATTGGCGCAGCAGTTGCCACCAGCCGGGCAGGTTGGCGGCCAGCGTCCCAGCCAGGCCGAGCACCAGCGCCTTGCCAATGCTCGCGGGGGAGAGGCGCAGCAGGTCGATGGGGTTGGGGCCATAGAGATCGGCCAGCGCCTGGGTGAGCTGCCCCATGAGAGCGAGGGCCAAGAGGCTCCCCAGCAGCAGCCCGAGCAGGGTGCCAAGGGTGGCGAGGAGAGCGAGCTCCACGATGAGCCAGTGAAGCACCCGGCGCGGCGCCATGCCGAGGATGATGAGCTGGGCGAGCAGGGGGCGGCGTACGCTCTGCACGAAGCGCTGGGCGTTGAACACCAAAAACAATCCCACCGCCATGGCGAGCAGGGAAAGCGCCGTGAGGTTCAGCGCCAGGGCATCCCCGAGCTGGCTGGCATCGAGGGCCGGGCTGATGGGCTCAAGCCACAGGGGCTGATCGGGGAAGTCTGCCCGCAGAGCGGCTTGCAGCGTCTGCGCCTGCGTATCGCTTGCCTTGAAGACGATGCGATCCAGCCTGCCGGCCTTGCCCAGCAGGGGCTGGGCGAGGCCGATGTCGGTCACCAGCAGCCGCTCCATGGGCACGGCGCCGGGCTCGAAGGTGCCGTCCAGGGTGAGGGTCAGGGGACGCTGCCCCTCATCCCCCAGCACAAAGGTTCGCGACTGGCCCGGTTGCCAGTCAAGGCGCCTGGCCTCGGGGGCAGCCAGCCAGACGCTGTCGGCGCGACTGAGGGAGAAATCGGGCTCGCTCTCCCGAGTGGCGTCAAACAGCTGGCGCAGGGGGCCGGGGTTGAACAGATCCATCCCCAAGAGCTGGAAGCTGCGCCCCTGCTCGTCCTTGAGCCAGGCGTGCAGCTCTGGCATGGCGTTGAGGTCCGGCTGGCTTCGCACCAGCCTCACGTAGAGCTGTTCATCCAGGCCGCCCCGGGGGGCCAGCCGGTAGTTGGCCTCCCCGGCGAGCTGGCTGCGGGCGGCGACGAAGTTGGTGCGGGCGCTGTGGTTCAAGAGCTCGATGGCCACCACCAGGGTGACCCCGAGGGTGAGCCCGGCCAGGCTCATCAACAGCAGCCAGGGGTGGGCGCGATAGAGGCGCAGCAGCGCCTTGAGCGGCAGCATCAGTGGCCTCCGTGGCGGGCGTCAGCCATGGCGGCGCCCCTTGATCTCGACCAGCTGCCCCCCTTCCAGGCGCAGCACCCGATCCGCCAGGTCGCCATAGCCCGGGTTGTGGCTCACCAGCAAGAGACCGGCGCCGGTATCCCGCACCGCGCTCATCATCAGGGCCATCACCTGCTCGGCGTTGTGTTCATCGAGGCTCCCGGTGGGCTCGTCGGCGAGCAGCCAACGGGGCTGATGAATGAGGGCGCGGGCCAGGGCCACCCGCTGGCGCTGGCCGCCGGAGAGCTGCTCCGGCCAGGCGTGGCGCTTGTGGCTCATGCCTAGGCGCGCGAGCAGGGCATCGAGGCGCTCATCGTCCTGGGGCAGGTCGTTTATCTGAAGGGGCAGGGCGAGGTTCTCGGCCACCGTCAGGGTCGGCAGCAGGTTGAAATCCTGATAGACGATGCCGAAATGGCGCCCGCGCAGCCGGGCCCGCTCGTCGGCCGGCAGGGTGTCGAGGCGGGTCTCGCCGAGCCAGATCTCCCCCTCGTCCGGGGCGATGAGGCCGGCGATGAGGCTGAGCAGGGTGGACTTGCCACAGCCGCTTTGCCCCAGCAGCAGGCAGGTTTCGCCGGCGTTGAGGGTGAGATCCAGCCCCTCAAACAGGGGGAGCGTCTCGCCGCCGTTGGCGAAGCGTTTACTGAGGTTGCGCAGGTTCAACATGAGGTAACCGTTTGATGGTCAATGATATTGCCCGGTGGTTTACGCTATCACGGCCAGAAATGATCAACACCCCTCGTCGTTGATCAAACTGGCCAGTTAGTGATCACGGCTGCAAAACGGGGCAGGATCCTGTCTGGATCCCGCTCGTCAGAGCTGGGTAGAATAGGGCATCGTGGCACAGAGGATGGCAAGGATGTTACACAAGCAGGTCAATTTCATCGTCGATGGCAAGGGAAACAAGCAGGCGGCCGTGGTGCCAATCGATATCTACAACGAGCTGATGACCCTGCAAAAGGCCCTGGCAGACACCAAGCCGGGGGAGCGGGAGCTCTATCACTTCGGCGGCAAGGGGGCAGAGGCCCATGGCTATCCGGTGGGCAAGCGGCAAAACCCCGGCTTCATGGTGCTGGCGGGATCCACCGCCAACGGCGAGGACGCGGCCTCCCTGCGTGAGGCGGTGATCGAGCTGCGCCAGGATCTGCTGGCCAAGGGGGTGCTCACTCCCCGCGCCGAGGGGGGCTTCGTGTTCAGCGCCGATCAGTTGTTCAACAGCCCGAGCCTGGCCGCCAGCCTGGTGGCGGGCAACAACCGCAGCGGCCTCGACGCCTGGCATAACAAGGCGGGCCACACCCTCAAGCAGTCCGGGTTTGGCAAGAAATAGCCCGGTTCCCCGCCCCGTCGGGGGCGTGCTGTGTGCCGGGCGAAAGCCCGGACCTATTTTCTGGCAAGAAATGCCGAAAAGGTTGATATAGATACAATTTATTTTTGTATCAGCTGCTAGCATCGATGCCAGACGCTTCTCAAAGGAAGAGCATGTATGTCTGGAACCTTACGCCTTGTCGCCCTGCTTGGGCTCACCCTCTTCTCCTCCACCAGCTTCGCCAGTAGCGGCAGCATCCCCCTGACGAGTGCCGGGGTCGGCTGGTTTGCCCTTGGCATCTTCGTCTTTGCCTATGCCCTGGTCATGGCCGAAGAGTATCTGCAACTGCGCAAATCCAAGCCCGTGCTGATCGCGGCAGGCATCATATGGATACTGATTGGCATCGTCTATGCCGAGCAGGGACTCAGCGACCTGGCCCATGACGCCTTTCGCCACAACCTGCTGGAATACGCCGAGTTGATGCTGTTCCTGCTGGTGGCCATGACCTATATCAACGCCATGGAGGACAGGCTGCTGTTCGATGCCCTGCGGGCCTGGCTGGTGCGATCGGGCTTTGGCCTGCGCACCTTGTTCTGGCTCACCGGGCTGCTGGCCTTCTTCATCTCCCCGGTGGCGGACAACCTCACCACGGCGCTGCTGATGTGCGCCGTGGTGCTCAAGGTGGCCAACGGGGATCGCCGCTTCGTCAACCTCGCCTGCATCAACATAGTGGTGGCGGCCAACGCCGGCGGCGCCTTCAGCCCCTTCGGCGACATCACCACCCTGATGGTGTGGCAGGCGGGCAAGGTGCAGTTTGGCCAGTTCCTGGTGCTCTTCATCCCCTCCCTGCTCAATTTCCTAGTGCCCGCCACCCTGATGAGCCTGATGGTGCCGCGCCGCGCCCCCAATGCCCTGAACGAGGTGGTGGAGCTCAAGCGCGGGGCCCGCACCATAGTGCTGCTCTTCATCCTCACCATAGGGACCGCGGTGGCCTGCCACAACTTCCTGCACCTGCCCCCCGTGCTCGGCATGATGATGGGGCTGGGTTACCTGCAATTTTTCGGCTTCTACCTGCGCAAGACACTGCCACGATCCCTGGCCCGCAAGCGCGCCCTCTACGAGCGCAACGGCGACCATGCCCACCTGCAGCGCATGGGCTCCATAGTGCCGTTCGATGTGTTCAACAAGGTGGCCAAGGCGGAGTGGGACACCCTGCTCTTCTTCTATGGGGTGGTGATGTGCGTCGGCGGTCTGGGCTTCATGGGCTATCTGGAGCTGGCGTCCCACTTCCTCTATGACGGCGGCGATCCGACCCTGGCCAACGTCGCCATCGGCGTGCTCTCCGCCGTGGTTGACAACATCCCTGTGATGTTCGCCGTGCTGTCGATGAACCCGGACATGGCCCTGGGCCAGTGGCTGCTGGTGACCCTGACCGCCGGGGTGGGGGGCAGCCTGCTCTCCATCGGCTCCGCCGCCGGGGTGGCCCTGATGGGGCAGGCCCACGGCATGTATACCTTCTTCGGCCACCTCAAGTGGTTGCCCGCCATTCTGCTGGGCTATGTGGTCAGCATAGGGGCGCATTTGTGGCTCAATACCGCCCTGTTCTGAACACCATGGTGATGGCAAAGGAAGGATAGATGGGACAACTGTTCGAGGCGCTCTCACCGCGCCATGTGGCCTTCATCGAGGCGCAGAAGATCTATTTTGTCGGCACGGCGGCGAGGGAGGGCACCGTCAATCTCTCCCCCAAGGGCGGGGATTCCCTGCGGATCCTGGGCCCCAATACCCTGGCCTGGCTCAACCTGACCGGCAGCGGCAACGAATCCGCCGCCCATGTGCTGCAACACCCGCGCATGACGGTGATGTTCTGCGCCTTCGAGGGGGCGCCCCTTATTCTGCGCGCCTATGGCCGGGCCAGGGTGCTGCACCGGGGCGATACGGAGTGGGAGTCGGCCCTGGTGCGCTTCCCGGCCAGCGTCGCGGCCCGGCAAGTCTTCCTGCTCGACATTGATCGGGTGCAGACCTCCTGCGGCATGTCGGTGCCTCTCTATGACTACCAGGGGGACAGGGAGGATCTCGCCAACTGGTCGGCGCACCAGGGCAAGGAGGGCATAGAGGCCTATTGGCGCAAGAAGAATCAGCTGAGCCTGGATGGGCTGGAGAGCGAGATCCTGGCGCGCAGCGGGTTGCAGGCCGATGACTGAGGTGCCTGCGCCTCGATGCAAAAAGCCCTGTCCATGGACAGGGCTTTCTCTTTGATGGGCACGGGGATCAGGCGGCGCGCTTGCCGGTGAGCAGCCAGTAGCAGAGGGTCGAGCCCAGGCCGCAACCTGCGATGGCGAGGGCCATGGGCAGGGGCGATTCGGGGGGATTGAGGTTGACCAGCACCCCTACCAGGGCGCCGAGGCCAAAGCGCAGGGTGCCCGCGAGCGCCGAGGCGGTGCCCGCCGCCTGGGGGAAGTGGCCGAGCAGCCCCGTCATGGCGTTGGCCCCCACCAGGCTGATGTGGCCGACGAAGAGCACGACCGGGATGACGATGCCCCACAGGCCCCCGGTCTGGCTCCAGGCGTTGTAGATAAGCAGCAGGCCCGCCAGGGGCAGCACAGTCAGGCCGTATCGCAGCATGCGTTCGGCACCCACCCCCTTCACCAGGCGGCTGTTGACGAAGGTCACCACCATCATCAGCAGGATGTTGAGGCCAAACAGCCAGCCGTAGTGCTCGGTCGGCACCTGGAAATACTCGATGTAGACATAGGGGGAGGCGCTCAGGAAGGCGAACATGCCCGAGCTCGACAGGGATCCGCACAGCACATAGCCCATGGCGCCGCGGTGGGAGAGCACCCCCCAGTAGTTGCGCAGTATCTGGCCCAGGCGCAGGGGCTGGCGCAGTTCGGGCTTGAGGGTCTCCTGAATTTTCCACTGCATCACCAGGCAGATGAGCAGGCTGATCCCCACCAAGAGCCAGAAGATCACCCGCCAGTCGGCATGGGCGCTGATGTAACCTCCCACCACGGGGGCCACCAGGGGGGCCAGGGTCATCACCAGGATGACGAAGGACATGGCCCGGGAAAACGCATCCTTCTCGAACAGGTCGCGCAGCAGGGCGTTGACCACCACGGAGCCCGCCGCGCCCCCTGCGGCCTGCAACATGCGCCAGGCCAGCAGCTCCGGCAGGGAGTCCGCCATGGCGCAGCCCACCGAGGCCACGGCGAACATCGTCAGGCCCGCCAGGATCACCGGTTTTCTGCCAAAGCTGTCGGCGAGCGGCCCGTAGAAGAGCTGGCCGAGGGCAAAACCGCCGAGGAAGGCGCTGATGGTGAGCTGGGCGCCGTCGATGCTGGTGGCCAGATCCCGTGCTATGGCGGGAATGGCGGGCAGGTACATGTCCACCGCCAGCGGGGTGAGGCCGGCGAGGGCGCCGAGCAGGATAAACAGAAAGCGCGGCGAGAGAGGCGTTTGAGGCATAGGGTGTCCAATCTTCATGGGGCCGAGAGTGGCAAGGGCGTCAGTCTACCAGCTTTGACGGGGCCGGGCAGGTCTATCCGGGCGCCGAATGGCCAGTGCGGGGGCCGTCATCCCGCCGCCAGCGCCAGAGCCAGCCGATCCAGGCCAGCAGGGAGAGAGCAGTACCGACCCGCTCGGGCCAGCGCGCCGCCAGGGTCAGGGTCAGGCTGTGTTGGCCGGCAGGCACCCAGAGTTGCAGCAGACCATGGTCGTTGGCGCTCACCGTCAGGGGCAGGGCGCCGTCCAGGCTGGCCTGCCAACCGGGGTAGTCATATTGGTGCAAGATGAGCTTGGCGGGCTGGGGCGCCGTCACCACCAGGGCCAGTTGCCTGGGTTGCCAGCGCACCAGGGTCCAGCTCACCCCGGGCTGCTCCGTGGTGATCGGGGCTTGAAACGCCCCCTGCCAGGCGAGCTGGCTCGGGCTGAAGGCGCCTTTGGGCGTCTGCTGGGGACGGTACTCCCGGGCGCTGCGCTTGCCGGCGAACAGGGCATCGACCTGGCGCAGATCCGGCGCCTGGGTGAGGGGGGCGTGGCGCACATAGGCGAGGGAAGAGGCCAGGATCAGGGCGAGCAGCCCCCACCAGAGCCAGCGCCAGGGCCCAGGGGCGGGGGGCACCTGCGCCACCAGGGCCACGGTCGCCAGGAGCAGGATGAGGTTGAGCCGCCAGGGAAATTGCACCAGTTGCAGGGGGGGCAGCAGGATCCAGAGGGGTTGGCTTGGGGACAGCATCATCAGGCAGGCGCCCAGGCCAATGGCGCCCCAGCAGGTGATCTCCGGTTGGCAATGGCCTCTGGCCCCTCCCCAGGCCACCAGCAGCAGGGCCAGGGTCAGCAGGGTGAACCAGCCCAGGTGACCGCGAAAGCGCCAGTCATCCAGCCCCTGGGGCAGGCGGTCGAGGAAGTTGCGGCGAAAGTCGAACATGCCGCCGCGCATCTGCTCCATGGTGATGGCCCCCTGATCCGCCAGGGCGGGCAGCAGCAGGATGGCGGCCATGGCCAGCCCCAGCAGCAGGGGGGCCAGGGTATGCCAGAGGGGGTGAAGGGCGCGCGCCTGCCAGGCGAACCAGAGGGCTCGCACCATGACCAGGGCCAGCATCAGCAGCAGGCTGGGCAGGTGGGAGAAGGCCAGCAGCGCCACGGCCAGGGCCAGCAGGGCCCGTCCCCTGGGGGACTGACGCGCCATGAGATCCTGCCCCAGCAGGATGAGGGGGGCCCAGACGAAGGCCCAGAACTCCGCCAGGGCGAAGCGGGCATAGAGATCCATGGCGACATGATAGGGCAGCGCCAGATAGAGCAGGCTGGCGGCCAGGGCCCGCCCAGGCCCGCTTGTCCTGCGCAGCCACAGATAGGCGAACAGGCCCGAGAGCAGCAGGGCCAGGGTGGCGCTGCCGAGCAGGGGATAGATGGCGTGGCGGGCCGGGGCCTCCGGGCCGGCAAAGAGGGCGCTGACATAGTAGGGAAGCGGGGGATAGAAGAAGAAGGTGGGGCTGCCAAAACCGCCGTTCATGGCCATCAGCCAGCGGGGATAGAGCTCCCCCTGCCAGAGCTGACGGCCAAAATAGTGGCCGGAGAGGAGATGATGAAACAGATCGTGCCCCTGAGTGCCCCCCTGCAGCCAGAGCGGCAGCACCAGCAGGGCGCTGGCCAGCGCCAGCACCAGGGGCACCAGCGCCCACTCCTTGCCTCCCTTCATTCCTTCTCTCCCTGCCAGGCCCATGGGCAGTGAGTGTAGCCGAGTCAGCTGACGCCATGAGGGGGCGGACTCGGGTCTTGCGCCTCCTAGCGGGGCAGGGCGAGCCAGAGGCCGGGTTCGGCGTGAAAGCGGGGGGCAAACCAGTGCGTCTGGTGGGGGAGCGGCATCTCGCTCTGCGCTATCGGACGGCGGCTGAGGCGGCAGGCTCCCTGGGTAAGTGCAAGGGCGGCATCCCCCCGATACCAGCCATCGGTCACCGGCAATGCAGTGGTTTCCCTAAGCAGCCGTACCCCCCACTGGGTCACCAGGGCCGGGCAGGCCCGTTCGGCCAGTCGGGCGGCCTGCACCATGGCGGGCGCGGCAGGTGGGGTGAGAGTGCTCAGCAGCAGCAACAGGGCCCCCACCATGGCAGGTCGCTCGCCCCATAGCGGCAGCCTGCCCGCCAGCTGCACCAGGCCGAGCAGGGTGATGGGGGCCAGATGGCGGGGGTTGTCCGGGTTCTGGCCAAGCAGGGTCCAGAGCAGCAGGGCGAGCCAGTAGAGGAACCAGAGCGGGGAGAGGGCGGCTGCTTGGTCTTTTGATCTTGGCCAGAGCGGCAGCAGGAGCAAGGCCCCCATCGGCAAGGGCCAGAGCGGGGTCAGTTGATCATTGAAGGTATTCGCCCAGCTCAGCAGCCGATCCCCGTGGGCCGCCGCCGTGTTGCCCCAGAGGGTGAAGTGGCCGTCGGTAAAGCGCCGCCCCTCGGCAAAATAGGCCCAGCCATCGGCTTGCCAGACAAAGAACAGACTGGCGAGCCCCACCAGGGTGATGGGGAGCACAAATCGGAAGCGCGTTCCCTTTTGCGCCATCCCCAACCAAAGGGGCAGCAGGGTCAGCACTAAGTAGGAGGGGCGAAGGGCCAGCATCAGGCCCAGCAAGAGACCTGCCAGCGCTATCTTTCGATGCTGCAAGGCCAGCAGGGCCCCCAGCCAGGCGGCCAGAGCCGACCCGTCCGAGAGGCCGGAGAGCGCCAGGGTCGGGGTAAGCGGCAGGGCCAGCACCAGCAGCCAGACTGGCGTCAGCAGGCTTGGTCGCTGCCACAGCCTTACCGCCAGCCAGGCGGCGAGCGGCGCCAGCAAGCTGCTCCCCAACAGGCTTGCCCACTGCACCGCGCGGGCTGGATCGTCCACCGCCAGGTTGATGAGCCGCGCCAGCCAGATAAAGGCGGGATAACCCGGAAAGTGGGGGGAGAACTCCAGCACGCTGAAGCGCACCACCCCGTGGGCGAAGTTCAGGGCATCGTCAGAATCCAGCGCCACCGGAAAGGCCAGCAACCAGCCGACCCAGGCCAGTTGCAGCAGGGCAAGCAGCCAAATGGCGGTTGTGCAGGGGGAAGCCCAACGTCGGGACCTTGCCTTCCCCCTCATCCCCATCCCTTCTCCCGCAAGGGGAGAAGGGGACGAACCGGCATCCGGGTGCATCTATCGGCAGGCAGTGGGTAGGGTGAGTAGCGCGAAGCGAAACCCATCTTTTGTCACAGCGAGATGGCGCAATGATTGGCTGGTGGTCATCAAAGCGGTGCCAGCACGGCCATCAGCGCTTTTTCGGCATCGCTAAAGGCGGTGGCATCGGCGGGCTTGGCGCCCACCCCGAATACCCCCGGGTTGCCGATGGCGTCCAGCACCTTGGCCAGCGTCTGTTCGGCCACCTTGCGATCCCCTTCACCGAGGGAGGGGAGGATCAAGTCGAGGAAGCGCTTGCTCTTGACCACCAGCACCTTGGCGGTCTGGTAGTCGCCAAGATTCTGGCTGGCCCCTTCGAGGCGGCGCTCGATCTCCGCCTTGTAGGCGCGGTTGAGCAGGGCTTTGGTCGCGGCGGTATCTTTGGCCTGGATGGCGGCCGCCAGCGGCGCTTGCAGTGTCACCTTGTGGTGCTGTTCCAGATAGGTCAGCTCCTCGGCAATGTCGCTCAAGGTGGCGCTGGCATCCTTGCCGTCAGTGGCGGCGCCCAGCAGCGCCTCGCGGGCATCGATCAGCGGCTCCTTGCCGGCTGCGGCGTAGGAGTAAGCCTGCGCCTGGCCGCTCAGGGTCAGCAGCAGGGTGAGGGCGAGTAAACCCGGGCGTATGGTCATCCTGTTCTCCTTATTTATGCCAAGAGGTTATGCCAATGGCGCGGCACTCAGGCCACGCTCTGGGTCTCGATCACGGTATTTTCGTTGCGATGGTTGAAGGTGTTGCGGCGTCTGTCCACCCCGTCGATCACCACATTCAGGGGCCATCAGGCCACGCTCTGGGTCTCGATCACGGTATTTTCGTTGCGATGATTGAAGATGGCGTGACGTCTGTCCACCCCGTCGATCACCATGTCCGCGGCCATCATCCCCATCTCCATGGCGGTGTCGGTGAAGATGTAGCGAAATGTCCCCTGACGGCCGGTCATGATGAGGTTGGCTATCGGCATCAACTCCTTGATGGCGGCGTTGCGGCGCGCCTGATAGCCGAGATCCATCAGCGGATAGGCGTACTCGCTTCGCGCCTCGAAGGTCTCGTCGCCAAGCTTGGCGGTATCGACGCCGAGGCTGGCGAGATCGGCGGTAACCCGAGCGCGCAGATCAGAGAGCGGCGCCTGCCAGGTGGCATCCCCCGGGTTGCAGGGGATCTCCAGCATCACAGATGTCTGGCCCTGAGGCGCCATAAAGGGGCTGCGCCGGCGCGGCTCCTGCAGGCGGGTGGCCAGAATATGGGGGTCCGAGAGGTACTGCCAGGTGTTGTCCGACAGGTTCTCTTGTTTAAGGGGCATATTGACGAAGCGCAAGGATCGGTAGTGGAGGGAGCACGGCAGGCCCAGATGCTGGCAGGTGAGCGGCAGCGGCAGGGTGGAGATCACCTGATCAAAGCGCTCGCTCTGCTCAACGTCATCTTGTGACCAATAAACCCGTTCGATGCGGCCATCAGCCTGCTCGAGACGGGTGATGGTGGCGCCGGTCTTGAGTGTGACGCCCTCTGCCACCAGCCGCTCCCCCAGGGTGGTGAAGATCTGGCCGAAACCATACTTTGGATAACGATATTTGCGGGCGTAGGTGCGCACCGAGAGGCTGCCGTTGCGTCTTGGCAGCAGGCGGCGCGCCACGTCTTTCAAATCGATCAGGCTGATGCGCTGGCCGGCCCAGTCGGCGGAGAGTTGGTCCGGGTTGATGCCCCAGAGCTTCGCCGTGTAGCCCTCGAAGAACTGGCGATAGAGGGTGCGGCCGAAGTGGCTCTGGATCCACTCGGCAAAGCTCGCCTTGGCGAAATCGTCCGGCTTCTTGGCAAAGGGCAACAGCAGCAGATCTTTCACCGCCCCGGCCATCAGGGCGAGCGGGGCTGTCCTCAGCAGGTTGGTGAGGTTCAAGGGGTAGTCATAGGTGCGCCCGCCGAAGCGGATGACGCTCTTGCGATCGGCGTGGAGCAGGTCATCCCCCATCAGTTCGTCGATAAAGGCGAGCAGCTCGGGGTTTTTGGTGATAAAGCGGTGACCGCCGTAGTCGAAGCGATAGTCACCATCGCGCCCCTGGAAGGTCTGAGTGGCGCACATGCCCCCCACCACGCTCTCCTGCTCGAACAGGGTGACCGCAAAACCGGCCTGGCGCAGGCGCCAGGCGGCCATCAGACCGGCGGGGCCGGCGCCCAGCACCGCAATGTGCTTCTTGTTGTTGTCGTTCATGAGTGTTCCGAAACGGCGTGATAGCTGGGGGAGCGCGCCTGTGCGCGGCTCCCGAACAGAGGGTGATCCCCGGGCTCAGCCCCTGGTCGGGGCGGTGCTCCCCTGGGGGCGATAGCTGCGATGCCAGAGGGTGACGAAGATGGCCAAGTAGCTGGCCCAGGTCAGCAACTGCAGGCCGGCCGGTGAGGCGTTGTAGCCAAACAGGGCGCGCAGGAAGGTGCCGAAGATCCCCTGATCGTCGAGGATGTGGCTGATGTTGAACACGGGCGTCGTCCAGAAGGTGATGACGTCCGCCGCCTGCAACATGTTGACGGCGGACGACAGCAGCCCTGCGGCGATGATGATGATGAGCAGCCCGGTCCAGCGGAAGAAGGGGGCCAGCGCCACCTTGCGGGTGGAGCGCAGCAGCCCCCACACCAGCACCACAGAAACCAGCAGCCCCGCCAGGGCACCGATGAGACCGGATTGCAGATCCACCCCTTGCCCGGAGTAGAGCAGGGCGGAGAAGAAGAGCACGGTCTCAAAGCCTTCGCGCATCACAGCAAGGAAGGCGAGCAGCACCAGGCCAAAGAGGTTGCCGCCGTCGATGGCCGCATCGATGCGCGCCGTCATGGCCCCCACCTGGGATTTGGCCTGCTTTTGCATCCAGATCGCCATATAGGTGAGCACCAGGGTGGCGAAGATCAGAATCCCCGCCATCAGCAAATGGTTGTAGCGTTCGCTCTCGAACTGACTCACCACCACCTGGAACAGGAAGGCGACCACAAGGGAGGCGACAAGGCCGAGGCCCACCCCCAGATAGATGAACTTGTTGTAGCGACTCGCCCCCAGCTTGGCGAGATAGGAGAGGCAGATGCCCACCAGCAGGAAGGCTTCCAGCCCCTCGCGCAGGGTAATGAGAAAACTTGCAAACATCAGGATTGAGGCTCCGTAGCGGGCGTGATGGGGAGGGGCTGCAGGGTCAGTTGCAGCCGATTAAGTTGTAGCCGAGCGAGCAGCACTATGGGTGGCTCCGGCAGGCTGGGCTCGGCGGCGCGCACCGCATCACTGACCCACTTGGGGTAGGTGCGGAAATTGAGTCTGATATCGGCCAGGAAGGGCCCCTTGGCATCCGCTGGCAGCGGCCAGGCTTCATCGCGCCAGCCATCGGCCGGGATGCGGGTGTCTTCCAGGAGCTTGGCGTAGCGCCAGAACTTGAGGCCGACCGGCTTGCCCTCGGCATCGCCGAATACTTTGCGAAACAGCCGCGCATCCTCGGGGACGGCGCCCTCCACCGGCTGGCCGCTTTGGAGCACCAGCTTGCCGGTGGCGTCGGTGAGGGTCAGCTCCAGCCAGAGTTCACGGAAATCGGCGACCCCGGTGGGCAGGGCATGGCCCGCGCCTGTGTTGGCGACCCGCACCACCAGTTGCTGCCCATCGGCAGCCTGTTCGATGCGGGCCGAAAGGGTAGCGCTGGATCGCAAGAGCGCCAGGCTCTCCTGCTCAAGGTCTGGATTTCGTAACCCCACCAGCTGGTGCTGGGCACCGGTAAAGTTGTGGCGATAGAGGCGTTCTTTCACTGTGCCGTTTTCGGTGGATTGGCCCGCCACCGGCGCGCCGCCATTGCCCGGCTCCGGGTTCATATGGCAGTCGATGCAGGTACGCCGTTTGGCGGGATCCTCCGCCTTGGCGAAGCTGGAGTTCTCCCACTCATCCCAGGTGTTGACGATATTGGCGCCGCTGCCCGGGGCAAACTCGTTGTGGCACGACTTGCACAGGGCCGCGTCCCGGTAGAAATCCTTCTGGTAGGAGGCCTTGTGCATGGCGGGACGGGCGTTGATCTGCCGCTCTGCCAGCCAGTGGCGGGCGCTGCCCCCCGGGGCATCCTCGAACACATAGCTCTCGCGGTCTTTGAGGTTCACCGTGAAGGCGCTGTTGCCGCCCGCATCCTCGAGCCTTGTGATGCGATGGCAGAGCACGCAGCCTGTCCCTTCCTCCACCACGGGCTCGCCTGCCTTGTGGGCGGCAATCAGGGAGGCCCCCCCCTGCTCGAACATGTGGGAGCCCTTGGGCAGCGCCGTCTGGCCGTTCAGCACCTGCTGGGGCATGTGGCAACCCTGACACCACTGGCCGAAGGCTTCCCCCTCGGTTTCGCGGGCCAACGCCTGCACCACCTTGTAGTAGGGGTGGGAGTTGCCCATCAGCCTGTGGTTGCTCTCGCTCCAGTCCTTGAACGCCGCCTGGTGGCAGTTCTGGCAGGAGGCGGAGTTGAGCCACTCCTTGGGGTGGGTGGTCGGCGCCTTGGCGGGCTGATTGTCAAGGTCAGGGCGCGGGGCATCGAGCCGCAGCCAGTTGGCGAGATAGGGGAGGTTGCCATCTGCGGTGACGAAGGCGTGCAGATCCTCCATCATGGACTTCACCTCGGGCTGAGGCTTGGCGGGATCCACAGTCTCGGCGCCATCGCGACCGTCGTGGCCCATGCCGCCCTGGGTCTGCTGGGTCATGCGCAGGTATTCGCCGACAAAATCCCCCGCCACCATGTTGGCGAGGTTGGCGTGGCCGTTGATGGCGTTGTCGCCGCTCTTCTGGCGATGGGCTGCCATCAGATGGCGGTTGGTGAAGTTGAACCCGTCTAGATGGCAGGAGTTGCAGCTCATCCAGTTGTCCCCGGCCATGGGGAAGCGTGCGTTGGCGTCGTTGTTGCCCAGCGTGTTTCCAAGATGGAACAGCCGCTCGCCGCGTTTGAGGGGCTCGGGGCGGGGATCCGTCTCCACCAGTCTGGCGAAGTGGGGCACATCGACGGTGACCCGGGCGAAGGGGCCGCTGCCGCCGGTATGGAGGCGGGTGAGATCCTGCCCCATGACGTTGTGCACCAGGATATGGTCGCCGTCTACAAGCAAGTCCCGTGGGTTCTGGCCCGGCAGGTGACGCAAGAGCTGGGTCGCCTTGGCCCCCCCCTGAAACTTCTTGCGTCTGTGGCGGTTGTTGTTGGATTTGCCGCTGCGGGACAAGTCAAACACCAGCAAGTCTTCGGAGCCCGCCAGGGTCAGATAGACCCGCTTGCCATCGGCGGCGAAGCGCGCGGCGAAGGGGTTGGAGACGATCTGGCTGCGGTTGCCGACGCTTGGCAGATTGATCTGCAAGAAGAGCTGCTTGCGCTCGTCTACCCGTTCTTGTTCCTCATCGAGATCTATGATGGAGACGGCCGGGAAGACGGTGCTCTGGAACTGGAAGGGGTGATCGAAGCTCCAGAGCACATGGGGCAGCCAGGCTTCGCTGCCATCGGGGGAGAGGGCTATGCCGTCCAGCAGGCGCGGCAATCCCTGGGAGTCGCTCGCTTTTCCAGTAGGGGGCGCGCTGTGGGTCTCGGCCAGGGTGATGAGGCGCGGCTTGGGCAGGGTGGCCCCCGTGATCCCGTCCGCGAGCTTGGCGAGATCATAGATGGCGAGCTGGCCCGTCATGGCGTGGGTCAGCAGCAGGCGATCGTCGTCGGTCAGGGCTAGTCCACGGGGGGTCTCGGCAACGGTCACATCCAGCAGGAGCTTGCCCGCGGTGTCGTAGGCTTGCAGGCGAGCTGATTCGAACAGCGTGACCCAGAACCACTGCCGCTTGGGATCGAAGATGACGCCATAGGGTCTATGGCCGGTGGGGATCGCCTTGTCCAGGTCGAGATCATCATCCAAGAGCAGAAGGCGATCGCCGCTGTAGTCGGTGACCAGCAGGGTGCCGTCATCGGCGCGGGCAAGCTGGCGCAGATCGCCCCCCAGCTGCACCTCCTTGAGTCGCTTGCCGCTGCCCCGCTCGAGCAGGGTGACGGAGCCGGCGCTCTGGTTGGCCACCAGCAGGCGAGGGGCGTCGCCCTCGTCATAGGGGATCATGGCCGTGCCCATCTCCTGGGCCGAGGCGGTCCCCAGCAGCAGGGCGGCGAACATCAGGGATAACAACCACTTCAACATAGGATCAGGTGCGCCATGTCAAGATGGTCCAGCGCCAGGCGTGGCGCAGCACCAGGGGCGTCAACGCGAGCGCGCTCAGCCAGTGGGCCCAGCTGGCGAGGTTGCCGAGGCTATCCCCCGGGGTGCCGTGCAGCACCAGCAACAGTCCGCTGGCCAGACATACCAGCAGCAAGGCTTCGATGATGCGCCCCGTGGTGCGCAGAAAAGGCTTGCGGCTCTTGTTCAGCAGGCGGCGATGGGAGAGCCAGAAGGCGCCAAAGAGCAAGGGAAACAGGGAGAGGGAGAGCATCACATGGAGAAACAGGTTCCAGCGCGCCAGGGACCAGACAGGGGTCAGGGGTTCCCACAGCAGCAGGCCGGAGAAGAACATCAGGTAGAGGGAGCCCTCGGCGGCCTGATGGTGATAGGCCAGCCATTGCCAGAGGTGTCGCGGTGAGAGGGAAAGGCTTGTCATGGGTGCTCCAGCACCCGGGCGGTTCGGCCCGGGGCGAGCAAGTTTACAATGGGGTAAGGGTAATGAAAAGAGTTATCAATTCGGCCACTGATGAATAGATCCTGAATAAAATCAGGGGCGAGTCACTTGTGATCCGCCAGCCGCTCCGTGATGGCGTAGATAAGCGCGGCGGTGGAGAAGGCGAGAAACACTATCACAGACCACTTCATCTCTATCTCGTTGCCGGTGCCGTCTTCCAGGAAGGCCTTGAGTACCTCGATGCCGGCTATGGTCACCAGGGAGTTGATGACGATGAGTTTGAGGGACGCAAAGTTGATCTTGCTGAGCCAGTTGTCCCCCAGGGCCGCACGCTGTTCCGGGGTCTTGATGAACTGCACATAGCCGCAGATGGCCACCAGGATCAGCATCTGGGCCACCAGCACGAAGTCCACCAGGGTGAGCACCCCTGTGATGAGATCCAGATAATCGATCTCGATGATGTCGCGGCACAGCACATAGAGCTGCATGGCAAATTTCACCATCAAGAGGGCGACGCACACCAGGATGCAGACATAGAAGGGGAACATCATCAGCCGGCTGCCGTTGAGCATGACGTTGAAGCGGCGCATGGGAAACTCCATCGAAAAGGAAGGCAGCCAGAGTATCTGGAAAGAGGGGGGCGGGAAAGCGCCTTGGCGCTCCCCGCCCGGCTCAGAGGGGGAAGGGGGGCAGATCTCGAAACAGCCGCTGCAACCCCTCGCCCCAGGCCTTGCGCAGGGCCTGGAAGTGGGGATTCTGCTCTGTGATGCGGTGCAGCTGTGCCGCCGAGAAGCTCCCCTCGTGATAGACCAGGGCATCCAGGGGCAGGCCCACCGAGAGGTTGCTGCGCAGGGTCGAGTCGATGGAGATGAGGGCGCACTGCAGGGCGGTCTGGAGCGGCGTCTCGTACTGGATGATGCGATCTATGATGGGCTTGCCGTACTTGCTCTCCCCTATCTGGAAGTAGGGGGTGTCCGGGCCCGCCTCGATGAAGTTGCCCTCCGGGTAGATGTGGAACAGGCGGTGGCGCTCCCCCCGGATCTGGCCCCCCAGCAGTATGTTGCAGCCGAAGTTGACATGCCCCTGTTGCTGGCCCCCATCCCGGCTGATGACGGTGCGTATGGTCTGGCCGATGAGGGCCGCGACCTCGTACAGGCTGGGAAGGGCAAGAAGCTCCTGCCCCTGTGCCAGCAGGCTGATGACACTCTGGGTGGTGGCCAGGTTGCCGGCGCTTTGCAGCACGAGCACCCTGTCCTCCCGGGTGAAGAGGTGCAGCTTGCGGAAGGTGGCGATGTGGTCCACCCCCGCATTGGTGCGCGAATCTGAGGCGAAGACGATGCCATCTTGCAGGCACATGGCGACGCAATAGGTCATGGCCGCGCTCCCGCCAGCGCTCCCGCCAGCACTTCCTGGGCCCTCATTGCTGCTGCCCATCCAGGCGGGTGACCCGCGCCTGGCTCTGCAACTGCTCGCAGCCGCCGCCGTAGCGCACCCCGCGCACCGGGCAGGCATCCAGGTAATCCATGCCGACCGCGAGCTTGAGGTGCTCGTTGGCGGAGCAGGTGAGGTTGGTGACATCGAAGGTGTGCCAGCGCGCCTCAATCCACACCTCGGCCC
This sequence comes from Aeromonas crassostreae, assembly GCF_054052445.1. Taxonomy (NCBI): domain Bacteria; kingdom Pseudomonadati; phylum Pseudomonadota; class Gammaproteobacteria; order Aeromonadales; family Aeromonadaceae; genus Aeromonas; species Aeromonas crassostreae. The sequence goes on from NZ_JBSTYM010000003.1 coordinate 175,002, forward strand.
AGGCGTGCATCGCCACGTGGCTGCTGTCCTGGCTGTAGAGGTAACCGCTCACGTACCTGGCCGGCAGACCGGCGTGGCGGCAGCAGGCCAGGAAGACATGGGTGTGGTCCTGACAGACGCCGCTGCCCGAGGCGAGGGCCTCGTCGGCGCTGAAGGTGGCGTCCGTGCTGCCCGGCTGATAGGGCATGCGGGCCAGGATGCGCGCCATCAGGCCCTGCAGGTCGGCCTGGGTCGGCTCGGAGGGCAGGCACTCCTGCGCCAGGGCGCGCAGGGCCTCGCTTGGGCAGGTGAGGGTGGTGGGTCTCAGGTAGCTCAGGGGGGAGATGAGGGAGGACTCCTCATCCTCCGGGGCGTCGTCGCAGATCTCCACCTCGCCGTGGGCGCGGATGAGGATCCCTTCGTGAGGGGACTCCAGGCTCAGCACGTGCAGTATGTTGCCGTAACCGTCCGTGGTGCAGGTGGCCTCCCCCGGCAGCTCCAGCTGCCAGGAGAGGATCTGCTGGCGGGCCGTGCTGTGGGGGGTCAGGCGCAGGTACTGGGTGCTGCGGCGCACCACATCGGCATAGTGGTAGCGAGTCTGGTGATCGATGATGAGTCTCATAATACCTCCAGGTAGGCGGCGTGGATGCTCTGGCCGATGGCGCCGATGTCGCTGAGAAAATCCCTCAGGTACGCCTGCATGCCGAGGGCGAACACATCCTCGATGGCGCCATAGGTCAGATGGGCGTTGAGTATGGTGGTGAGGCGGCGCGGCGCCTGGCCGGCGTTGCCTTCGATCTGGGCCAGGATGTGCTCCATCTCGTCGAGGCAGGCCCGCAGGGAGCGCGGCACCTCGTTACGCAGGATCAGCAGCTCGGCGATGGAGGCGTGGGAGAGGGTCTTGTAGAGGGTCTGGTGTGCCTCGTAGGCACCCACCGAGCGCAGCAGGGCGTTCCAGCGGTAGAACTCGCGCACGCTGTCCTCGTCCTCCCGGATCACCTGATACTTGACGGTCAGGATGCGCGCCGTGTTGTCGGCCCGCTCGATGAAGGTGCCAAGGCGCAGGAACCAGAGCACGTCCCCCCGCATCATGGTGCCGTAGGTGGCGCCACGGAACTGGTGGGATCGCTCCTTGATCCAGTCGAAGAACTCCTGGGCCTGGCCGCTGGAAAGCCCCGCCTTGCGGCGCCTGCGGATCTCTATCCAGGCGGCATTGATGCTCTCCCACACCTCCCCCGGGATCTTGCCGCGCACCCCGTGGGCATTGTCCCTGGCCATGCGCAGGCAGCTGAAGATGCTGCTCGGGTTCTCCTCGTCGAAGCAGAAAAATTGCAGCAGGTTCTCCATGTTTACCTGGCCGTAGCGGGCGAGGAAAGGTTCGTGGGTGCCGCTGATGGTGAGAGGGGCCAGCAGCTCGCTGTGATCGGCGTCGATGGAGGGCATCAGCGACATGGTCTGGGTGACGTCCAGCATGCGCGCCGTGTTCTCCGCCCGCTCCAGGTGGCGGGACATCCAGTAGAGTTCGCTTGCGGTGCGGCTCAGCATGGGTTGCCCTCCATGACCCAGGTGTCCTTGGTGCCGCCGCCCTGGGAGGAGTTCACCACCAGGGAGCCCTCGGTGAGGGCGACCCGGGTCAGGCCGCCCGGCACCAGGCGCAGCTCCTGGCCGGTGAGGACGAAGGGACGCAGGTCGATGTGGCGGGGGGCTATGCCCGCCTCGACGAAGGTGGGGCAAGTAGACAGAGAGAGGGTGGGCTGGGCTATGTAGTTGTCCGGGCGCGCCTTGAGCAGCTCGCGAAAACGGGCCAGCTCCTCGCGGCTGGCGCAGGGGCCGATCAGCATGCCGTAGCCGCCGGCGCCATGGACCTCCTTGACCACCAGCTCCTCCAGATTGGCCAGCACATAGGCCAGGGCATCGGGTTCCCGGCACTGCCAGGTGGGGACGTTGTTGAGGATGGGCTCCTCCCCCAGGTAGAAGCGGATCATCTCGGGTACATAGGGGTAGATGGACTTGTCATCGGCCACCCCGGTGCCGATGGCATTGGCCAGCACCACGCCGCCGGCGCGATAGACAGAGAGCAGGCCCGGCACGCCTATGAGGGAGTCCGGGTTGAAGGCGAGAGGGTCCAGGTAGTCGTCGTCGATGCGGCGATAGATGACATCCACCCGCTTGAGCCCAGTGGTGGTGCGCATCAGCACCTGACCATCCTTGACCACCAGATCCGCGCTCTCCACCAGCTCCACCCCCATCTGCTGGGCGAGGAAGCTGTGCTCGAAGTAGGCGCTGTTGAAGCGGCCCGGGGTCATCACCACCACGCAGGGGTTGTCCACCGGGCTGCTCTCGCGCAGGGTCTGCAGCAACAGGGCCGGGTAGCGCTCCACCGGGGCGATGGGCTGGTTGTGAAACAGCTCCGGGAAGAGGCGCATCATCATCTTGCGGTTCTCCAGCATGTAGGAGACCCCGGAGGGGGTGCGCAGATTGTCCTCCAGCACGTAGTAGTCACCGTCGCTGTTGCGGATGATGTCCACCCCTGTGATGTGGACATAGGTGTTGCGGTGCAGGTCGACTCCCTGCATGCAGGGCTGGTACTGGGCATTGGTGAGGATCTGGGCGGCCGGGATCACCCCCGCCTTCAGGATGCGCTGATCGTGATAGATGTCGTGCAGGAAGGCGTTGAGGGCGGTGACGCGCTGGCGGATCCCCTTGTCCAGATGCTGCCACTCCTGAGCGGGGATGATGCGGGGAATGCTGTCGAACGGGATGAGACGCTCGGCGCCATCGCCATCCCCATAGACGTTGAAGGTGATGCCGACCCGGTGAAACAGCAGATCGGCCTCCTCACGCTTGCGTTCTATGCTCTTCTCGTCGGTTTGGTGCAGCCACGAGAGGTAGGCGTGGTAGTGATCGCGAAACTGGTTGTTGGCGAGCAACATCTCGTCGTAGCAACCGGGTCCGGGCGGCTTGATGGGTAGCATAGGCAACTCCTTGTGACGTCCCTGAGGTCAGGAATTGCAAGGGCTGTGCCAGTCAATCGAGTCGCTATGAAGGCCGGTGTCAGTAATTTTTTATTGAAAAATCATATGGATGACTCTTATGTCATCAAGGGTCAAGGCAGGGCGCACCAGACTGGTACCCCAGAGAGGGTAGTCCTGCGTCATCTTGTGGCAGCGCCCCAGACGCGATGAGCAGAGGCGGACAGGGAGGGGAGGCCGCGCTGCTTCGCCTTGCCCCGCGCTGGGGCAGGGGAAACGAAAAAGCCCAGTCCTGAGACTGGGCTTTAGAAGATGGCTCCCTCGACAGGACTTGAACCTGTGACATACGGATTAACAGTCCGCCGTTCTACCGACTGAACTACGAGGGAATTGGCTCCTCCTACTGGACTTGAACCAGTGACATACGGATTAACAGTCCGCCGTTCTACCGACTGAACTAAGGAGGAATTGCTTGTCTCGTCGAGACGGAGCGGATATTAAAGAGCCGGGGCGCGGGTGTCAAGCCGCCCTCCGGCTGGAAATATCACTTTTGGTACCGTTTGCCGAAAAGTTGGTCGCTGTGGGGCATTTTCAGCACAATCAACACCTTGACCGTCATTACTGCCCAACTATCAATTACCTGGAGAGGCGGGCACAGGGCCCGCCTGCAATCAGGCGATGATGATGAAGCCAACAAACGCAATGGCGGCAGTCAGCAGGGCATAGGGCAGCTGGGTCACCGCATGGCTCACCAGATCGCAGCCCGAGCCCTGGGCGGCCAGCACGGTGGAGTCGCTGTAGAAGCAGGCCTGGCTGCCAAACGAGGAGGCGGAGAGCAGGGCCCCTATCACCAGCGGGATGTCGGCGCCGACCGAGTGGGCCAGGGGCATGACGATGGGAATGGTGACCGCGAAAATCCCCCAGGAGGAGCCGGTGGCAAACGCCAGCACCGCCATGGAGACGAACACCACGGCGGGCAGCAGCTGGGGCGTCATGTAGGGGGTCAGGCTGTTGATCACGTATTGGGGCAGCTGCAACTGGTCGCACACATCCTTGAACACGAAGGCGGCGATGACGGTGCCGATGGCGGGCAGCATGGTTTTGAAGCCGTCTATCATCTGCTCCATCATCTCCGCCAGGGGCATCAGGCGCTGGGCCAGGTAGTAGGGGATGGTCAGCAGCAGGGTAACCAGCAAGCCCTTCCAGATATCGATGTCGAAGTAGACGGTGAAGCCGACCAGCATGGCCATGGGCACCAGGAAGTTGTGCAGCTTGCCGCCGCGATCGGCCTGGGCAAACTCCTCCTCGATGGACTTGACCGCGTAGCTGTCCGGGGTCAGCTCGGCGTCCTGGGCCAGCTCGCCGTCGCTCACCCGCATGGCGCCGACGCTGCCGTGCCGGGCCAGCTCGCCGTCGCTCACCCGCATGGCGCCGACGCTGCCGTGCCGGGCCCGCAGCTCGGCCCGCTTCATGGGGCCGATGGCCGGCACCACCCCCAGGATCACCAGCAGCACCATGAGCACCGCCAGCCAGGCGTAGAGCATGTAGGGGATGGCCTGGAAGTAGACGCTGATCCCTTGGCCGGTGGCGGCCACGCCGTTGTTCTCCAGCAGGCCGCCGAAGAAGACGGCCCAGGTGGAGAGGGGCACCAGCACGCAGACCGGGGCGGCGGTGGAGTCCACCACATAGGCCAGCATCTCCCGGGAGACCTTGAAGCGATCCGTGACCCGCTTCATGGTCTCCCCCACGGTCAGGGCGTTGAGGTAGTCATCGATGAAGATGACCAGCCCCAGCACGAAGGTCATGAACAGGGAGGAGCGGGGCCCCTTGGCCAGTCTGAGGGCCTGCTGGCCGAATGCCATGGCGCCGCCGGTGCGCACCAGCAGGGCGATGAGGGAGCCAAAACTGCCGCACACCAGGATCAGCCAGCCGATGGTCTCATCCTGCATGGTGCGCAGGGAGACCTCGGCGAAGGTATTGAGGGCATCGAACGGGTTGGCGCTGAGCAGCAGCAGGCCCGAGACGGTGCCGATGATGAGGGAGAGAATGGGGCGGCGCAACCAGATGGCCAGCGCCAGCACCACCAGGGGGGGAATGAGACTCAGGGCTGTCGGTTCGGACATGCGCATAGGGTCCTTGTATCTGGACCGGCCTTGGCCGGCATGGAAAAGAGAGTGCCCGGCAAGGGATGTCGGGCGGCAACACTGCTTCTTGTCGGGATGACGAGGGGGAGGGACCACCTGCACCGTCACCGGCCAAAACATCGGCGCAGAAACTAAGACGCATCCCGGACCGAGTCAACCCAAAATTCCGGGCAAAGCGGCAAAAGTCGTCAATATGGCGGCGAACGGTGCAAATTCGCGGCAGGAGAGGCGTTTCATTGATCCCGGCCATCGAAATCGGGCCGGCTATCGGTTAAGGTTGCACAGGATACCATCGCCGCGTCGACACCGTTGCCGGCCCTTGACGATGATCGGGCGCCGACCCCGTCGGCCTTTGTCTCTCTGTTCTGGTATGACGATACTCATGCACACTCAACAAGCACCACTTCCCGTGAGGCTCGCCGTGGCCTTGCGCCAATCCTGCCTGGATGAACCCTACACCTTGACCCGACTGGGTCGCGATCTGGTGGCGGGGATCACGGTTGGCATCATCGCCATCCCGCTGGCCATGGCCCTGGCCATCGCCAGTGGCGTGCCGCCCCAGCACGGCCTCTACACCGCCATCATCGCCGGTGTCGTCATCGCCGTGACCGGTGGCTCCCGCTACTCCGTCTCCGGCCCCACCGCCGCCTTCGTGGTGATCCTCTACCCGGTCTCCCAGCAGTTCGGGGTGGGGGGGCTGCTGGTGGCGACCCTCATCTCGGGCTGCTTCCTGGTGGCCATGGGCATGGCGCGGCTCGGTCGCCTCATCGAGTACATCCCCCCCTCGGTGACCCTGGGTTTTACCGGCGGCATCGCCATCGTGATCGCCACCCTGCAGATCAAGGATTTCTTCGGCCTGCGGGTGCCCGAGATGCCCGAGACCTATCTGGGCAAGGTAGAGGCCCTGGCCCAGGCCCTGCCGAGCTGGCAGTGGGGTGACACCCTGGTGGGGGTAGCGACCCTGGCGGTGCTGCTGCTCTGGCCCAGGCTCAAGCTGCCGGTGCCGGGCCATCTGCCCGCCGTGCTGGTGGGGGCAGGGCTTGGCATCGCCCTGCACGGGGCCGGGGTCGAGGTGGCCACCATCGGCAGCCAGTTCCACTATCTGTTGCCGGACGGCAGCCAGGGGGCGGGCATTCCCCCCATCGCCCCCAGCCTGCTGCTGCCCTGGTCCCTGCCCGGACCCGATGGCCAGCCGGTGAACTGGGATCTGGCCACCATAGAGCGGCTGTTGCCCGCGGCCTTCTCCATGGCGATGCTGGGGGCCATCGAATCCCTGCTCTGCGCCGTGGTGCTGGACGGCATGACGGGCCGCAAGCACAGCTCCAATGCCGAGCTGGTGGGGCAGGGGCTGGGCAACATAGTGGCCCCCTTCTTCGGCGGCATCACGGCCACCGCCGCCATCGCCCGCTCCGCCGCCAACGTGCGGGCCGGGGCCAGCTCCCCCATCTCTGCCATCATCCATGCCCTGGTGGTGCTGGCCGCCGTGATGGTACTGGCCCCCTGGCTCTCCTGGCTGCCCCTCTCCGCCATGGCGGCCCTGCTGCTGCTGGTGGCCTGGAACATGAGCGAGGCGCACAAGGTGGTGGAGCTCATCCGCCGTGCCCCCGGCTCCGACGTGCTGGTGCTGCTGGTCTGCCTGTCGCTGACCGTCATCTTCGACATGGTGATCGCCATCACCTTCGGGGTGATCCTGGCCTCCCTGCTGTTCATGCGCGAGATAGCCAGGATGACCCGGTTGCAGGATCTGGGGCAGCACAAGCGCCATCAGCATCAGGTACCCGAGCAGGGCCTGCTCTATCGCGTCAATGGCCCCCTCTTCTTCGCCGCCGCCGAACGGGTCTTTGGCGAGCTGGCCGAGCAGGTGCAGGGCCACCGTCTGCTGGTGTTGCAGCTGGACGCCGTCTCCATCCTGGATGCGGGGGGGCTCTCTGCCTTCCTCCACTTCGAGCAGCAGATGGCCAAGGCGGGTGTGTGTTTGCGCATCGCCGAACTGCAATTTCAGCCCCTCAAGACCCTGGCCCGCGCCAAAGTGGCGCCCGTGGCGGGCAAGCTGGAGTTTTACGGCTCCCTTGAGGAGGCATTGACGGGAGAGCATGCCCCGGGATAAACGGGAGAGACGGGGCTTGATGGGGGGCGTTGCCAAGATTTTCGCCAATTGGCGCAGAACTTGAGCAAACGGCAAGAAAAGCAATAAATTGCGTTGACCGACCCAGGTTCATCCCTTACATTACGCCCCGTTGTCGCGACATTGGTCGCCAACAATTGTGATGCTCAAACACATTAAATAATGAGCAGAAATTTGGTGAGGCGACCCAGTGGCTGCCCACCGACGAAGTCGGAATAGAAGCACGCAACGCGTGCTCCGAAAGCCACTTCAGAGAAGTAAAAAATTTGGTGAGGTGTCCGAGTGGCTGAAGGAGCACGCCTGGAAAGTGTGTATACGGCAACGTATCGAGGGTTCGAATCCCTCCCTCACCGCCAAATAAAGTAAAAGGGCCTGTCGTAAGACAGGCCCTTTTACTTTATCCGGTGATGGGCGGCTCGATTTGAATTCTGGTTCGACCAGGGGGCAGGATAGCCCGCTTGGACCGCCGTAGGCTGCCCGCAGGGCGAGCGCCAGGGATGGCGCGAGTCAATCCCGACCCACCGCCAAATTGAAAGAAACCGACCTTTGGGTCGGTTTTTTGCATTGGGGGGCTGCCATAGCATCCTGATGATGAGGGGGGGAGTCTCCTCGGCTGGGTGCGAGCGAAACGGCTTGCCGTGCTGAACGATCAACGGCCGTTCCCGCAGGGGGACGCAGCGGTGGATCCTGCTCCCCATCGACAAGTGGAAAGCCCGACCTCATGGTCGGGCTATTTGCGTTGGGTTTTTCCCGGGGGCTGGGATGGCGAAGCTTCTCCGCCGGAGGTGAACCAGGCTCCTTGCGGTCATTAGGGCAAGAGACGCCCACGACGGGGTGAGGCATCATGACTCCCTTTATCCCTGCTGTGCCGATCCATCAGAAGATCACTCCGATCAGTCTGTCGAGCAGTGCCTCGAAGGAGAACAGGGTGAGCAGCAGCGGCAGGAAGGGCACCACAGTCGCGAACACCAGCTGCAAAAACATGTCCCGGTTAAATGGCATGGGCCTGATCTCCTTGATGACGGCAAACGCGGTCCCCAGGTCGGCGAGGGACTGGATATCGGCGGCGCCGAGCAGGGATTCCCCGTCTCTGTCCGCCGTGCGCAGCCAGCGGCGCTCGAAGCGGCGGCTGTATTCTGCGGCAAGGGCGCCATATTCCCGCATCCCCAGACGCTTGGCCGCCAGAATATGAGGGGCGAAGACCGTCAGAGGCGCCAGTACGAGCAGCAGGCCGAAGCTGGTCAGCAGGATGATCTCCGGCTTGTAGGCGGTCAGCACGGCGGCATCATAGAAGATCCGGTTGGCGATAAAGCCGGCCAGCTGGGCACCCAATGCGGTCAGTAGCGGTGAGTAGGCGTAGGCCGAGCCTCCGAGAAAGCCAAGGCCGCAGTTGCGATCGGGATGGGTCGGCATGAGGGCGAGGGGGATCCGGGAGACCTGCCAGAGGAAGCGGGTCCAGATCAGGAGCCGGTAGAGCCAGCGCAGCAGCAGGAACTGGATGATGGGATTGCTCACCCAGAAGAACCAGAAGCCGGGCAGGGTCAGGGTCGCCCGGTCCTCCTGGAGGAGGGCGTACCAGGTTGACGACTCCAGGGTGAAGGTGCTGGTCCGGATGAAATAGCCCATAGATAAGACAAACAGGATGAGCCCGACCTCCGCAGGGATCGAGTTTCGCCAGCTCATGGCGCTGCGGATGGCGTCATGAAAACGCGGCAAGGAGAGCGGCGAGATCAGCCCTCGCTCGATAAACTGGCTGACGATCCCCCGGATGCGTTGATGGACGACAAGCTCGGCGAACACCAGCAAAGAGACGCAGATGAGAAAGCGGACATGGGTCTCTACGTCCAGCAGAAAAGGCACGGCCACCCCTTGCAGCAGGCTGCCTTCCCAGCTGCACAGCAGCAGCAGGGGCAGCCAGCAGATCCCGCAGAGGATGAGGATCCGCCGCCTGATGTGTGCCTCGATATCGCCAAGGTGGGCCCGGCTCCACAGCTGATAGAGGGGGCCTCCCAGGATCAGGGTGAAATTATTCGCGTCGGACAGGGAAGTCGTGAGGGCGTCGGGCGGAGTGACAGGCCTGTGATGGGACATGATGGAACCACCTTGGTGTGCGATGAATGTGCCATCCAGCTGGAACGGACTCGCCTTGCCACCCGGGTGGGACTGGATTGGGGGACGTTTGCCATGGGAACACCTTGGCGGAGCCTCTTCTCTCCGCGCATTTGCTGGCTGAAAAGTCCGTCAATAAAGGCGTTTGTTTATAGCGGCGAATGGTTGCGGTGGCAGTAGGTGCAATCACAGCGGCCTTGAGCAAGCCCCGTGCTTATAGGTATAGCGTCTGCCATGGAGAGACGATGTGATCCGCCCGCGACAATTTTCCCTTGGCGTCTCTCGCCTTGCCAGGGATGGCCGGCATGAGCGCCGATATCGGTTTGGGGGTCATTACCGTTCAGACCCAAGACTCAAGCCAGCGCCATGTCAGATCTGCGCCAAGATCACCCCCTGGGCCAGAATGGCCTGGCGCAAGATGGACGGGAAACACTGTGGTCGGCTCCTCTGGCGACGGTGATGGCTGTGCTCCGATCGAAGCCTTATCTCTTCGGTTCCTGCTCTTTTGCCTGCATGGCGACCGCAGGGCGAGGTGGTGGACCTTGTCTGAGCATGCTCATTGATTGGACGTATGGTTGGTGGGGATCCCAGGCCCCCTTCTGGGGCGCTAGGTCATGGGGATAGTGTGCCGAGCTGCACAGCTTGCCGCGGCCCCTGTACCGGCCCGCGGGGAATATGTCACACTGACGCCCCTTGTTGTCAGGGTCAGTCCCATGTCTCGTCTCCTCCATGCTGTCGCCCCGGCGGACAAGTGTCTGCCCGAGCCCGCCCATTTCACCCGCATCGAACGGGTGTTGAACCATATCCATCAGCACCTGGATGCGCCGCTCTCGGTCAGCGAGCTGGCCGAGCTGAGCTGCTGGTCGCGCTGGCAGTTGCAGCGGGTGTTTCACAACGAGACCGGGCTGACGGTGGCGGCCTATGTGCGCGAGCTCAAGCTGAGCCAGGCCGCCGCCGCCCTGCTCGATGGCCGTGAGCGGGTGCTGGATCTGGCCTTGCGCCACGGTTATGACGCCGAGGCGAGTTTTAGCCGCGCCTTCAAGCAGCAGTTTGGCTGCTCGCCCCTGGCCTATCGCAAGCGGGGCCAGCGGATCGGGCTGCGTCTGCCCATTCAGCAGATCGCGGCAAGGCCGGGGGAGGGGCGCTGGCTGCAGGTGCGGGTCGAGAGCCTGCCGGGCGTTACCCTGTACGGGGTGAGGGGGGAAATACGGGGGCTGTTTGCCAGCGAGCCCGACTTTCAGCAGACGGTTCCGGCCATCTGGCGAGCCTTGCACGCCGCAGCCCATCTACCGCCTTGCAGCGAACGGTTGGGGGTGGTGGATGTCACTGAGACCAATGATGAGCAGCAGCTGCCTTATTGGGCGGGCCTCCTCGTGGAGGAGGGGGTCGCGCCGCCAGCCGGTTTGACCCCCCTGTTCATCCCGCCGCAGGAGTATGCGGTGCTTACCCATGTGGGACCCATTCATCGGCTGGCGCAGACACTCAACGGCTTCATCCAGCACTGGTTGCCGGACTCCGGGTATCGGGGGCTCGATGGCTATGAGCTGGAACGCTATGGTGCCGGCTTCAATGGTCAGCAGGCCGATGCCCGCATGGAGTACTGGCTGCCCATCGCCCCTTGCCAGGCACCTGCCGAGCGGGGTGTCCCTATGTCGACGGGACGAAGTGCTGACTGAACTCCGCCGGTGGCAGGGGCTTGGCGTAGAAGAAGCCTTGCTGATAGTCGATGTTGTAGTTGTGCACCATCTCGACCTGAGCCTGGGTTTCTACCCCCTCGGCCACCAGGGCCACCCCCAATCTGCGGGCAAGATCCAGAATGTTCTCGACGATCTGGCGGGAAGGGCCCTCCTCCTGGATGCCCATGATGAAGCTGCGATCGATCTTGATGATATCCACATGGAACATTTTTAGATAGGCGAGGCTGGAGTGACCCGTACCGAAGTCATCGATGGCCACCAGGACTCCCATGGTATCCAGGGCCTCGAAGATGGCCAGGGTCTGTTCGTCGTCATCCAGCATCTCCCGTTCGGTCAGCTCGAGTACCAGCTTGATATCCTGGCCCGCCAGGGCATCCAGGAAGGCTTGGCACTCGGCGACTATCTCCGGGCTCTTGAAGTGCTGGGCGCAGATGTTGATGGCCACATGAAAGCCGGCCGGCAGGCGATCCGCCACCGTGAGCAGGTAGTCCCGGGTCTGTGCCATCAGCTGACGGGTCATGGGGACTATGTAGCCACTCTCCTCGGCCAGGGGGATGAAGTGGCCGGGGAAGATCATGCCCTGCTCGGGGTGGACCCAGCGCATCAGCACCTCGCACCCGCAGAGCTGGCCATCGCGGTTCATCACGGGTTGCAGATAAGGGATGAACTCCTGTGCAGCCAAGGCCCGCGCCAGTTCACGGCGTGGTGATCCCCCGCGACCGCTGAGATGGAAGGTGAACAACCCCAGCAGCAGGGCCAGTACGGGGGCGGCCAGCAGGGTGTCACGGTTGTAATCCCAGGCGAACGCCAGGATCTGCTGATAACCATTGAGGGCGACCAGCCGATAGGGGTGATCATCGGGCGGGCTCGAGATGAGGTTGCCCTTGCCTGCGAGCAGGGGGGCGGCTTTCTGGGCCCGGCCATGACCATCCAGGGCCCGATCCCCCAGGATGAAGAAGAGGTTGTCCTCCCCCTTGACGGCCTGCAGGGCGCCGAAGATGTGAAAGCCATCCAGCTCGGCGAGCAGGGTGCGCTTGCCGAGCCGCTGGCGATAGAGGATGGCGGTCTGCCCCGTGATGGGGCTGTGGCTGGCCAGGATCAGATCCTGATCACCAAAGAGATAATCGGGCATGTTCTGAGACGAAATGGGCCTGTGCAGCGTGGTACAGAGCAGCCGGTTGCCCTCCAGCACGTAGAGCGCCCTGGCATAGGGGGAGGCGGTGATGAGATCCCGCAGCGCCAGCTTGTTCTGCTCACAGGCTTGCGCGGCCAGGGGGCGAGCCGCATCGACCAGCGTCAGGCTGTCGTTGATGGCCCCCTCAATCATGGCTTGGGCGTGATGCAGGCTGCGTTTGTTGTCCTTGTGCAGACCCGTGGCCGCTTGCATGGCATTGAGCAGGACCAGCCCGGTCAGCAGGCCGAAGCCGAGCAGGCTGGCCAGGCGAAGTCGCTGTGAAAGGGTTTCAGTTGGCATGCAATACCCGATTCTTGCCGGTGTGTTTGGCCTGATAGAGTGCCTGATCGACCCGCTCGATCAGCTGCTCTGCCGACTCTTGCCGCCATGGCCCCAGCCCGGCGGAGAAGGTCACCACCAGGTCCGATTCACGCCACTGGCGCGCCCCTACCCGCAGGCGCCAGCCATCCAGCAGGGCCATGGCCTCCTTGGTATCATCCCCCGGGATCAGGATGGCCAGCTCCTCGCCGCCGTAGCGATAGAGGCGGGCCCGCTCGCCGGCGGCGTTGAGGCCTTCCTGCGCAACGGCCTGGAGGACAGTGTCCCCCATCACATGACCCAGTCTGTCGTTGATGGACTTGAAGTTGTCGAGATCGACCATGCCAAGGAAGAAGGGGCGCCCATCGGCCAGGTTCATGGCCAGATCCTGATCGAAGCTGCGCCGATTGAACAGGCCGGTGAGGGCATCCGTGGTGGAGGCGGTGACGGCCTCCTGCATCTGGCGGTGACCACTGTCTATCTCCTGACGCAGCAGGTTGCCGGGTTTGCTCAGGTCGATGCGTCCCACTCGCAGCGTCGCAACGATCTCGACGATCATCCGGTTGAGGGCGTGGCGCAGCGAGCCCCAGCACAGCAGACAGATCAGCAGACAGCCGGCCATGGCGACCAGCAACTGCCGGGATTCACTGTGGCTGGCCTGCTTGAACTCGTCGTCGCTGACGGTGTAGATGACAAACCAGTCTGGATTGGAGAAGGAGTAGTAGTAGACGTGGGCCTGGCGCTCGGCGTCGAAGAGATGACCTGCACCATTGGTCATCTGCTTGACGAGAGATGGCTCCACATGGCGCCTGAACAGATTGCCCACGTCCGAATGCAGCAAGGTGTCGCCCGCCCGATCGACCAGATGGAACTCTCCCCTGACGGGGCTCTTCAGCTGACGCAGGGGATAGCTCAGGTGCTCGAGATTGAGATCCATGGCCAGGGTGCCGAGGGGAAAGCCCTCCCGATCGAGGATGGGCTGGGAGATGGAGACGGTATGGTGGTCGCTGAAGAGGCTGGGATAGTGCGCCGTGTAACTGACGAACAGATTGCGGGAGGCGGACGGCTTGAACCAGGGGCTCTGCCTGGCATCGAGTTCAGCTCCGGCCGGCAGATGGGGCACAGAGTTGAAATGACCCTGGAGATCGGCGGCCGCTATGCTCACCACGTTCGGGGTGAGGGACAAGGTCTGCATCAGCTCCAGACGCAGGGGAGAGTGAGGGTCGGTCAGGAAGGCCTGCAGATTCTGCTCATTCACAAAGTGACCCGTCTCGCTGAGGGCATGTTCCAGTGGCTTGAATTGCTGCTCGATAAACTGGGTCGCCATGTTGTGAACGAACATGGCAGCCACCTGGTGATACTTCTTCTCGGCGGAGTTCTGGATGCTGTAGCTGACGCCCAGCAGGGCGATGAGCAGGGTCAGCACGATCACGCCGAAGGTGATATTGAGCTGGGTGTTGCAGTGCAGGTCTTTGCTGATGATGTTGTTCATGAGTGCGGTCTGGTGGCCTTGTGTTGTCTCGGGTCGGGCTGATACAGGGGAGGCGCATACTATAGTCATCTTTATCAATAGTGCTTGACCCGGATCAAGCCGCCGGAAGAAAGGACTTTTCTCCTGATAGTATTTCCTTGCTGAAAAACGGCTTTCATCAACGTTAACTTCTGAATATAAAGACTTTTTAAGTCAATAAACCTTAATGCGTAGAGATAAACACTGTGGTCGGTGTGTCTGACGGGGCCTGCCATTGATCACTGGGGGCTGACTAGTGCCATGTGAGAGATGGTGGGGCCGCCAGGTGGAATTCGGATGAGGCCCTGCCGGCTCACGCCTCGCCTCCTTCCTTCGCCTCTTTTCCGTCAACATGCCCCAAAATGCCAAGTTTGCCGAAAAATAGCTGATTAAAATGCAAATGATATTTGTTACTATTCAATCATTGCATTCGAGGATCAGATGTACGCCACTCACCCCCCCTTGACCCTGGTCGCCGCGACCCTCTCCACCCTGTTTGCCGCCCAGGCACTGGCCGAGGCCGGCACGACCCAGCCCGCAGTGCCAGAGACCCTGACGGTGCTGGGTCAGACCTATCGCAACACGGCCACCAAGACCCGGCTCGATCCCATCGAAACGCCCCAGGCCATCTCGGTGGTGGATGGCGAGACCCTCTCCCAGCGGGGCGTCAGCTCGGTGAGCGAGGCGCTGCGCTACGTGCCCGGGGTCAACACCGAGCTGAGGGGCGGGGCGGTCAACCGGCTGGATCTGTTCAACATCCGCGGCTTTGACAACTACCAGAACTTCTATGACGGCCTCTTGCTGCAATACAACGAGTGGAACCTGCAACCCCAGATAGATCCGGTGGCCATCGAGCAGCTGGAGGTGTTCAAGGGGCCGACCTCGGTGCTCTACGGCAGCATGCCCCCGGGCGGCATGGTCAACCTCATCGCCAAGCGCCCCCAGCGGGACGCCAAGCACAGCGTCAGCGTGGCGACCGGCACGGGCACCCTCAAGGAGCTGACCCTCGACAGCACCGGCGCCATCAACGAGCAACTGGCCTATCGCCTGGTGGGACTGGCCCGGGAGAAGGATGGCCAGGCGGTGACCTCCGAAGAAGAGCGTTACGTGCTGGCGCCGTCCCTGGACTGGCAGCTCGGCGAGCGCACCCTGCTGAACCTCAACCTCTACTACCAGAAAGACCCCGAGGCGGGGATCTACACCACTGTCCCCGCCAAGGGATCGGTCAAGGCCAACCCCCAGGGCGAGCTTGGCAGCGACACCTTCCTCGGTGACCAGCACTGGAATCAATACAACCGGGATGTGACCCTGCTCGGCTACAAGCTGAGCCACGACTTCAGCGCGAACTGGCAGTTCCTGCAAAATGCCCGCTACATGGACGCCTCCGCCAGGCAGCGCAACACCTACAACGGGGCCCTGGCGGGCGACGATCGCACCCTGTCACGCAACGCCTATCTCACCGATGAAGCGTCGAAAGGCTTTGTCATCGACAACCAGCTCTCCGGCAAGGTGCAGACCGGCGCCGCCCAGCACAACCTGCTGCTCGGGGTCGATTATCAGTACCTGGATGCGGATGTGCTCTATCGGGACACCCTCGACTACAACGCGGGGGACATCGATATCTTCAACCCCAATCACAGCCAGATTGACCCCGATAGCCTCAATTTTGTCTATCAGGACCGCAAGCAGATCAAGCAGCACCAGACCGGGGTCTATCTGCAGGATCAGGTACGCCTCGATCGGCTGGTGGCCATCGCCGGGCTGCGCTATGACAGCTACCGGATGGACACCGACAGCCACAGCCTCTACGCCGGGGCGGCCAGCAGCAGCCTGGCCCGCATCGATCAGGACAACCTCTCCTTGCGCCTCGGCGCCCTCTATGAACTCGATGGCGGCATCTCCCCCTATGTGAGCTATGCCGAGAGCTTCGAGCCGGTGCCGGGGGCGGACAAGCACGGTGCGGCGTTCGATCCCGCCGCCGGTCAGCAGTGGGAGGGGGGGCTCAAGTTTCTCTCCGAGGACATGAGCAAGATGGTCACCCTCTCCGCCTTCCGGATCACCAAGAAAAATGCCCTGGTCACGGATCCGGACAACGTCTACGGGCCCAAGCTGCAGACCGGGGAGACCCTCTCCAAGGGAGTGGAGCTGGAGGGGCGCATCGATCTCGCCAGCAACCTGGACTTGAGCGCCAGTTACACCCTGATCGACATGGCGATCACCCGCGACAGCTCGGGCCTGCAGGGCAAGACCCCGGTCTGGGTGCCGGATCAGACCGCGTCCCTGTGGGGCAACTACCGTCTGGAGCAAGGGGCCGCGGCCGGATTGCGATTGGGGGCCGGCCTGCGCTACGTGGGGGAGACCCAGCTCGATGCCGCCAACACCGACAAGGTGCCGGACTACCTGCTGATGGACCTGGCCGCCAGTTACGATCTCGGCCGGCTCAGCCAGCGCCTGAAAGGGGTGGAGGCCTCCGTTAGCGCCAGCAACCTGTTCGACCAGACCTACTACTCCTGCTACGACCAGAACAACTGCTGGTTCGGGGCAGAGCGCAACCTGGAGGCTCGACTCAAATACGCATTCTGACCCTGCGCCCCGGCACGCATCCGGGGCATGCCCCCACTCCCGGCTTCGCCCGCCAGCACGCCCTGGCCCGCGCCACCGGACAGCCAGACAGCGACCTGCGAGGGGAGCATGACGCCCTGTTTGCGGCGGCTGCCGCCATCATCCCCTCCCTCAAGGGGCGGCTGGTGGCGGCGGAGGAGCCCTGGGCTCTGCTTAGCGCCTCGCCCCATGGCAACAGCGGCGAGGTGATGGCCGCGCTGTTCGCGCACTGGCGCCAGGCCCACCCGGAGGCGGGCCCCGCCTACTGGCTGACCCGCAGCTGGGGCATGCTCTGCTGGCAGTCCATCTACCTGGCGGTGATCGCCGTCTACCGGTTTGCGGCCCTGCCGGCCCTGGATCGGATGGGGATGGGGTATCAGGATGGCCTGGTGTGCGGCGTCGCGCTGGCGCCAGAGCCCATGGTCAAGGGGGAGCACGCGGCGCTGATCCAAGAGGCGGGGCGGCGGTTGCAGCGCCACTGGCAGGCCCTGTTCGAGACGTTTGCCGAGGTACAGCGGCTCAGACCCGGCTTCGTGCGTCCGCTCCTGGCGGACGATCTGCTGGTGGCCCTGGCCCGGGTGCCGGACTTCTTTCCCGAGGTGAGCCGCGAGCGGGTGAGCCAGGATGCGCCCCGTTGGCTCGCCGCCTGCGACCTGCCTGCCGGGCACCTGGCGGGCTGGCGCCCGGCCTCGCTGCCCCAGGCTGGTCTGCTGCCCGGCTATGTGCGCCAACGTTGCTGCCTGCACTACAAGCGCCGGGATGGCGATCTCTGTGGCAACTGCCCGAGGCGCCAGGGGGCCGCAAGCTGCGATGACGGCGCCTGAGGCGCTATCGTCTGCTGGTCGATAGCCGTGCAAGACGCCGTCGTCCGGGTTGATGGTCGGTAGCCAGGCAAACAACCCCCCCCCCCGGGGGGGGGGGGGTGTGGCCCGGGCTCAGCGCTCTCCCATCTTGGCGCGAATGCGCTCGAACAGGCTCTGCAGGCAGGCCTGATCCCGATCGGCGGCCCGCACCGCGCCATACATGTGGCGGCGCACCCCCTCCCCGAGCGGGCGGGCCTCAAGCAGGCCCTGGCGCACGAACTCCTCGCTGGCCCAGCGGGGCAGGGCGGCGACCCCGAGCCCGGCGGCGGCCATCTGCAGCATGACGGAGGTGTTGTCCACCGGCTTGCAGCGCTTGGGCTCCACCCCGGCCGGTTGCAGGAAGCGGCTGAACACGTCCATCCGTGCCCGCTCCACCGGATAGACCAGCAGCACCTCCTGCTTGAGATCCTCCGGGGTGATCCGGATCTGGTGACAGAGGAGGCTCTCCGGCGCCATCACCAGGGTGAGCTCGAAGCCAAACAGCGGCTCGAAGTGGAGATCCCCGCGGGCCTGCACGTCCGAGGTGAGCAGCAAGTCCAGCTGGCCGCCGAGCAGGGCGGTGAGGGCGTCGAAGCCCGGCACGGACTCCACCTCCAGATCCACCCCGGGCCACTGGCGGCGAAAGTCCGGCAACAGCGGCAGCAGCCACTGGATGCAGCTGTGGCAATCCAGCGCCAGGTGCAGCCGGCCCGCCTCGCCGCTGTGCAGGGCCTGCAACTGCTTCTCGGTCTGGGCCAGGGCGGGCAGCACCTGGCGCGCCAGATGGAGCAGCTGCTGGCCCGCCGCCGTCAGCACCAGGGGGCGGCTCTTGCGAAGAAACAGCTCCAGGCAGAGGCGGGTCTCCAGCTCTTTCAACTGATGGGAGAGGGCGGACTGGGTGAGGTTGAGGGACAGGGCCGCCCCCGCCAGGGAGCCCTGTTCGGCCAGGGCCGTTATCGTCTTCAAGTGCTTGATCTCCAAGCCTGAATTATTTGGCACCGCCATGGCACGTCTCCCTTGAATGACAGTTGAGGATTATTTGAGAGCCAGTTGAAGAGGATTCAATAGCCAGGGTCACCTTATCTCGCCATTCTAGATGTGTAAACATCTGGATGGCTAAATCATCCAGTTTCCCATCAGATGAATGAGCGTAAGGAATTGACCCATGACACGTGCACACACCCTCGGTTTCCCCCGTATCGGCGCCAAGCGCGAACTGAAATTTGCCCTCGAATCCTACTGGCGTGGCGAAACCACCCAGGCTGAACTGGTCGCCGTGGGCAAGAGCCTGCGTGAGCGCCACTGGCAGGCCCAGCGCACCGCCGGGGTCAACCTGCTGCCGGTAGGGGATTTTGCCTGGTACGATCAGGTGCTGGGGACCAGCCTGCTGGTGGATGCGGTGCCCGAACGCCACCGCCACGGCGATACCGACCTCGACACCCTGTTCCGGGTGGCCCGTGGCCGTGCGCCGACCGGCCCGGCCGCGGCCGCCGCCGAGATGACCAAGTGGTTCAACACCAACTACCACTATCTGGTGCCCGAGTTTGGCCGCGACCAGCGCTTCAAGCTGGGCTGGAGCCAGCTGTTTGACGAGGTGGAGGAGGCCAAGGCCCTGGGTCTGCCGGTCAAGGCGGTGCTGCTGGGGCCTGTCTCCTACCTCTGGCTCGGCAAGGAGAAAGAGAGCGGCTTCTCCCGTCTCGAACTGCTGGATCGCCTGCTGATCGTCTACCAGGAGATCCTGGCCAAACTGGCCGCGCAAGGGGTGGAGTGGGTGCAGATTGACGAGCCGGCCCTGGCCCTGGACTTGCCTGACGAGTGGCGCCTGGCCTATCTGAATGCCTATGAGCGCCTGAGCGGTCCCTGCAAGCTGCTGCTCACCACCTACTTCGGATCCGTGGCCCATCAGCGCGACATCATCACCAGCCTGAAGGTGGACGGCCTGCACCTGGATCTGGTGGCGGCCCCCGAGCAGCTGGAGACCCTGGTGCCGCACCTGCCGGCCCAGTGGGTGATTTCCGCTGGCGTCATCAACGGCCGCAACGTCTGGCGTGCCAACCTGGCCAAGCTGGCGCCGACGCTGAAGGCATTGAAAGCCAAGCTGGGCGAGCGCCTCTGGGTCGCCTCCTCCTGCTCCTTGCTGCACAGCCCGGTGGATTTGACCCTGGAGCACGAGCTGGATCCCCAGACCCGCAGCTGGTTCGCCTTCGCCCTGCAAAAGTGCTACGAGCTGGGACTGCTGGCCGACTACCTGGACGGCGGCACCCTGGACAAGATCGCGGCCTACAGCCAGCCCATCGTCGATCGGGAGTCCGACAGCCGGGTCCACAAGCAAGGGGTGCAGTCCCGTCTGGCCCAGCTGACCGAATCCGAGTTCAACCGCCACAGCCCTTACCAGCAGCGGGCCCAGGCGCAGCGCGCGGATCTCAAGCTGCCGCTGCTGCCCACCACCACCATCGGCTCCTTCCCGCAGACCTCCGACATCCGGGTGCTGCGCCAGGACTGGCGTGCCGGTCGCATCGACGACACGGCCTACGAGGCGGGCATCCAGGCCCAGATCAAGGATGCGATTGAGCGCCAGGAGGCCATCGGGCTGGACGTGCTGGTGCACGGCGAAGCCGAGCGCAACGACATGGTGGAGTATTTCGGCGAGCTGCTGGACGGCTTTGCCATCACCCGCTTCGGCTGGGTACAGAGCTATGGCTCCCGCTGCGTCAAGCCGCCGGTGATCACACGTGACATCGACCGCCCCACCCCCATGACCCTGGCGTGGACACAGTTTGCCCAGAGCCTGACCGACAAGCCGGTGAAGGGCATGCTGACCGGCCCCGTGACCATCCTCTGCTGGTCCTTCCCCCGGGAAGACGTGAGCCGCGAGCAGTCCGCCCTGCAGATCGGCCTGGCCATTCGCGACGAGGTGGCAGATCTCGAAGCCGCCGGCATCAAGATCATCCAGATCGACGAACCGGCCATCCGCGAAGGCTTGCCCCTGCGCAAGCAGGATCATCAGGCCTATCTGGATTGGGCGGTGCGCGCCTTCCGCCTGAGCGCCAGCCCGGTGGTGGACAGCACCCAGATCCACACCCACATGTGCTACAGCGACTTCAACCTCATCATAGAGGCGGTGGCGGCCCTGGACGCCGATGTCATCACCATAGAGACGAGCCGCAGCCAGATGCAGCTGCTCGAAGCGTTCGAGCGCTTCAACTACCCCAACGAGATCGGGCCGGGCGTGTACGACATCCACTCCCCGAACGTGCCGAGCCAGGGCTGGATTGAAGGCTTGCTGCGCAAGGCGGCCAGACAGATCCCGGCGGAGCGCCTCTGGGTCAACCCGGATTGCGGCCTCAAGACCCGCGGCTGGGAAGAGACGGAAGCCGCCCTCAGGGTGATGGTCGATGCCACCAAGGCACTGCGGGCCGAGCTGGCCTGAGCAACAGCCACCGCGGCCAGCCACAACAGAGTATTGAGATGACGAAAGGGGAAGGCGCAAGCCTTCCCCTTTTTTGCATCACGGGAGAAGGCAGGGCGCCGTCCCTGCGAGCCTCCCGCGTGAGGGCCTTTCCCGCTTGCCCTTGGGTGGCCCGCCACGGGCTGGCGTTGATGGTGGGGATGCCGTTACAATTGCGCATTTTAAATGAATCTTATCCCGTTCGGACGTGCCATGCAGATCAGAGACTTCTTCCCGGTATCAACCAACACCAGCTTCAAAGAGAGCTGTTATGGCGCCCTCGGTGCCCTCATCGGCCTGGTGGCGACCGAGCTGCTCTGTCAGTGGTGGCTCGGGGTGAGCCCCCACTGGCTGATCGCTCCCATGGGGGCCTCCGCCGTGCTGCTGTTCGCCGCCCCGGCCAGCCCCCTGGCCCAGCCCTGGTCCATCCTGGTGGGCAACGGCGTCTCGGCCCTGATGGGGGTGCTGGCCGCGAGCGTGATCCCGGATCCGGCCCTGGCCGCCGGCGGCGCCGTCATGCTGGCCATCGCCGCCATGTTCCTGACCCGCAGCCTGCATCCCCCCGGCGGCGCCGTGGCGTTGACCGCGGTGATCGGCGGCGAAGGGGTGACGAGCCTGGGGATGGGTTATGTGTTGATCCCCGTGCTCATCAACTCCTTCCTGCTGCTGGCCATGGCCCTGCTCTACAACCGGCTGCTGGGGCGACGCTACCCCAACACGGGCAGGGCGGCGCCCCATCCACACCAGACCCGGGATCCCCAGCCGAGCGAGCGGCTGGCCACCCAGGCCAGGGACATCGACTTCGCCTTGCAAAAACACGGGGAGCTGCTCGACATCAGCCGCGAGGATCTGCGGGATCTGTTGCAGGAGGCCCAGCTGCATGCCCTGCGGGGGCGAGTGGGCACAGTGCGGGTACAGGACGTGATGTCGCGGGATCTGGTGGTGGTCGGGCCAGATGAGCCCGCCCTGGCGGCGTGGCAACGCCTCTCCCACCACCAGATCAAGGCCCTGCCCGTGGTGGATGGGGCGGGGGGGCTGGCGGGCATCATCACCTTGCACGATCTGCTGATCGACGCCGCCCTGGCCGAGCCCAGGGCGGTGGGGGCGCTGGCGAGCCTGACGGTGGCACAGCTGATGACCCGGGAGGTGCAGACGGCGCGGCGCTACCAGCCCTTGTACGACCTGGTGACGGCGTTTTCCGACGGCGGCCTGCACCATATGCCGGTGGTAGAAGGGACTCAGCTGGTGGGCATCATCACCCAGTCCGACATGGTGGCGGCCCTGTTCAACCTGGCGCTGCGCCCGGACCCCGGGGCCGAGCGCCCCTGATCCGCGCCTTCAGTCGGCACAGGGAGCCTGGGCCCGGATCAGCGCCTTGTCCGCCTCCAGGCTCATGGCCAGCTCGCAGCGGGCCAGGGCCAGCCTGCCATGGTGGCGCGCCGCCTCGGCCATGGCCGGGCTGCCGTGGGTCAGTGCCTGCAGGGATTTTTGCAGCCGCAGGGCCACCTCCACGGTGGCGGCTCCGTCCCGGGCGATGGCGGTGAAGGCATCATCGAACAGATCGGCCATGGCCAGCGGCGGCACGCTGATCCTGTCGTAGAGGAGGGCACCCTCGTCCCGTTGAGCCTGTGGCAGGGGGGCGTCCCACATCACGAACAGGCGCACCAGGGTGCCCAGTATGCCGATGGCGGTACCGGGATCGTTGACGGCGGGGGAGAGGGCGCGCCCGGCTATCTCGGCGAGCACCACCAGGCCGAAGCGGGGATCCTCGTCGAACAATCGCTCCCGTCCTATCTGAAAGGCGCCCGCCAGCCTTGCCCTGTCCAGCCTGGCCGGCTCCGGGCAGCCGTGGAGCAGGGCGAGATCCTGACCCGGCGCCACCAGGGTGCCCGGCAGGGCCAGGATCTGCACCCGGGTATCCATCTCGGCGGCCAGGGCCTGGAGGCGCGCCATGTCAATCTGTTGCACATAACCGACCTCGGGGCTTGCCAGCGGCAGGCCCCCGATCGGGGTGCCGTCGGCGGCGTGGGCCCCCAGGGAGGGGGAGAGGCGGCGACGCTGCAAGGCGTCGTGGGTCACCTGCTCCACCCGGTTGACCGTGGTGCCCAGACGCCCCAGGCGGGCGATGCGATCCACCCAGTGCACGAACATCAGGATGACGATGGCCAGCACCACCAGGGTGAGCAGGAACAGGGTGAAACGGCCCGCCAGCTCGAAGTAGCCGTTCTTGACCCCCATCAGGGCGACCACGCTGAAGATGAAGGCGCCGATGAAGGTGGAGAGGGCGTTTTGCGACACGTCATCGGCGATCACCAGGCTGACGCTGCGAGGGGTGGCGGCGCTGCTGGCGGAGGCGTAGGCCGCCACCATGGAGGCGACGGCAAAGGTGGCGATCCCCAGCATGCTGGCGGCCATGATGGAGAGCAAGGAAAGCAGCGCCTCGCTGGTGATGGCGGGCAGGAAGCGGCCTATCCCCGCGTGGTCGGCGAGTCTGGCGGCCAGAGCGCCCAGGATGGAGAGCAGGCAGATGGCCAGGGGCTTGACCCAGAGCCGCTCGCGCAGGCGGTTGAGCAGAAAGCGGATCCTATCGCGGGAGGGGATAAATGACATGGACACTCCTGTGGCGCATGGGGACACCCCAGCCTAGGGTGTTCCGGGCGGCGCCGCAATCACCTCGAGGGGCCCTGACCCGTGAGCGGCCCCGCCGGGCTGAGCGAAGAGGAGCGGCCGTGGCCGCTCCTCTTGCTGTTTTGACGGGACTCAAGCCTCAGGCGTAGCGCGCCAGGGTCAGCCCCTCGTCGCTGATGGCCGGGGTCTGGCCGCTGATGAGGTCGCTGAGCAGCTGACCCGAACCCGCCGCCATGGTCCAGCCCAGGGTACCGTGGCCGGTGTTGAGCCAGAGCCCGGGGATGGGGCTCGGCCCCACCAGGGGAGTGCCGTCCGGCGTCATGGGACGCAGACCTGTCCAGAACTCGGCCCGGGCGAGATCGCCCCCCTCGGGGAAGAGGTCGCGCACCACCATGGCCAGGGTGTCGTGGCGCCTGGGATTGAGCGCCAGGTTGAAGCCGCTCAGTTCGGCCATGCCGCCGACCCGGATCCGCTCGTCGAAGCGGGTGATGGCCACCTTGTAGGTTTCATCCAGCACGGTGCTGCGGGGGGCCGCGTCACCATTGGTCATCGGCAGGGTCAGGGAGTAGCCCTTGACCGGGTAGACAGGCAGATCCAGACCGAGGGGGCGCAGGAAGCCGGTGGCATAGCTGCCCAGGGCGCAGACGATGGCATCGGCCTGCCAGCGCTGCTCGCCACCGCGCACCGCCACCGCGCGTCCCCCCTGCACCTCGATCTCGTCGAGGGGGCAGTCGAACACGAACTTGACCCCGAGCCGCTCGGCCTCGGCAGCCAGGGCGCGGGTGAAGCGATAGCAGTCCCCCGTCTCGTCCCCGGGCAGGCGCAGCCCGCCCACCACCTTGCCGCGCACCCGTGCCAGGGCAGGCTCTGCCGCCTCGCAGCCGCTGGCATCGAGCGACTCATAGGGGACGCCGTACTCCTCGAGCACGGCGATGTCCCGCTTGCTCGCCTCGAGCTGGGCTGTGCTTCGAAACAGCTGCAGGGTGCCGAGCTGGCGCCCCTCGTAGTCCAGGGCGAGATCGTCTCGCAGCGTCTTCATGCAGTCGCGGCTGTATTCGGCCAGACGCACCATGCGCCCCTTGTTGGTGGCATAGGCCGCCGGGGTGCAGTTGGCGAACATCTTCAGCATCCAGCGCAGCTGGAAGGGATCCGAGGTGGGGCGCACCGTGAAGGGGGCATGTTTTTGCAGCAACCACTTGGCCGCCTTGAGGGGAATGCCGGGGGCCGCCCAGGGGGCCGCATAGCCGGGGGAGATCTGCCCCGCGTTGCCGTGGCTGGTTTCAAGCGCCACTCCGCTGCGGCGCTCGAGCAGGGTCACCTCGTGGCCCGCTTTGGCCAGATACCAGGCGCTGGTCACCCCAATGACGCCACCTCCCAGAACCACTATCTTCATCGCACCATCCTTGTATTCGCTGCGCGCTTTCAATGTCAGGGATCACGGCGTCCGCGTCAGGGCGGGGCGGCCGTTTCCATCAAAACCGGTCCCCAGGGTGACCGGCTGGCACTCACGTTATCACTGGCAGCGCAATCGGCAAATGTTGCATCAAAAAAATATGATATACCGCTAACTTTACATATTTTACTGGTTTGTTATTCGTTGCGGTGATGATGTTGCAACATATCGTGTTGCCATTTTTTTACTATGAATAATCTGCTCAATAGCAGCCTGTCCCCTTGGTCCTCGCCGATGGGGGAAGAAGAGGGTTGAATGAGTCATTTCATGGTGCGCGGCGGGGCGACAGGAGGGGAGGCAAGCATGGGGGTCAGGGGGCTGCGCCCTCTCAGCGTGGCCCGGATAACGAAAAAGCCCCTGTCGGGACTCTGTCGTGGCAAGGCTGGCAGATCCGGAGCCGGCTTACTGCTTGTTGAAGGCGGTGGTGCGGGCCAGGGTGGTGCGATTGCCGCTCTCCAGCCAGCTCCTGACGCGCTGGGCATCGGCGACCCTGGCCCCCGAGGTGTCGGCGTTGAGCAGCACCATGATCATGGGCTCGCGGTTGATCCTCGCCTCCATCACCAGGCAGCGGCCCGCCTCGCGGATATAGCCGGTCTTGGAGACCAGCACCTGCCAGTTGGCATCGTGTACCAGGCGGTTGGAGTTGCGATAGTGGAGCTGGCGCTTGCCGGTGCGCACATAATGCTGCTGGGCCGAGGTGTACTGGCGGATGAGAGGGTAGGCGGAGGCCGCCGCCACCAGCTTGGCCAGATCATGGGCGGTGGAGACGTTGCGGGGGTTGAGGCCTGTGCTGTCGGCAAAACGGGTGTGCCACATGCCGAGCATGCGGGCCTTGGCATTCATGGCGGCGATGAAGGCGCGCTGACCCCCCGGGTAGTAGCGGGCGAGGGAGGAGGCGGCGCGGTTCTCCGAGGCCATCAGGGAGATGTGCAGCATCTCGGCCCGGCTCAGGCGCGAGCCGATGGCCAGGCGCGAGCCCGTGCCCTTGATGCGGTCGATATCGGCCTTGCTCACCGTGATCATGTCGTTCATGCGCTGGTTGGCATCGAGCACCACCAGGGCCGTCATCAGCTTGGTGATGGAGGCGATCGGCATGACCCGGTTGCCGTTGCGCTCGGAGAGGATCTCCCCGGTGCGGGGATTGGCAATGACGAAGGCGGCCGAACTCAGGGTGGGATCATCGCGCCGCTCGAGAAATCCCTTTTGCTGAGCGGGCTGGGCCGAGGGGGGATTGAGAAAAGGGGTGGCGAAGGCCCCCAGGCTGACGGGAAGGAGCAAGGCACCGAGCAGCATTCTGGCAAGGGAAGATAGCATCATGATGGTTTACCGCGTGAAAAAAACCGAAATCAACCTCTCAGTTATATGTCGGGTTCTGTCGCGCCGCAATCCCCGCCGCCTTGAAGTGATTAAATATAAGTTGACCCCGGGGCGAGCGGGGTCAGTTCGATGCTCGCCTGGCACCTATCTTGTTGAAAAACAGCGCAAGATGAGGGCAGATGTCCCCGCGCCGGATCACCGGCGAGGGGGTTGCCATGGTCAGGCCAGGGCCTGTGCCAGTAGATGGACGGGGTGCTCGCAGCGAAAGGGGGTGCTCATCTCTATCTGCCACTTGCAGGTCTCGCAGTCGGTGATGACGAGATCGGGTTTCAGGCGGTTTATCTGATCAAACAGTCCCTCGCCGATGGCCTGGCTGGTGGCGTAGTTCTCCGACTTGAAGCCATAGGTGCCGGCGATGCCGCAGCACTGGGACGCCAGCACGCTCACTCTGACCCCGGGAATGGCCCGCAGCAGCTCGAGTGTGTAGATGACCCCTCCCATCTTCTCCAGATGGCAGGGGGTGTGGTAGGCGATGTGCAAGTCCAGCGGCTTCATGGCGGGCTGGTTGCCCTTGTTGAACTCGTTCCACAGGAAGCGGGTCACCAGGGAGATGCGATCCCGCACCTTGCGGTTGTCCTGATCCAGCAGGTGGGGGTACTCGTCTCTCAGGGTGAAGCCGCAGGTGGAGGAGGTGGCCAGCAGCGGCATCTCGTTGCCGAGCAGGGTGCTCTCCATCTGCTGGATGTTGAAGGCGGCCTGGCGCCTGGCCTTGTCCATGAAGCCGTTGGCGATGAGCGGCACGCCGCAGCACTTCTCCCGCGCCAGCAACTGTACGCCTATGTTCATGGCGTTGAGCACCCGCACCAGCTCCTTGCCGAGCTGGGGGTGGTTGTAGTTCACATAGCAGCCGTGGAAGTAGGCTACCTGGCGGCCGTAGCTGGCCTGGGTGGCTTGTTGGCGCTTGTACCAGCCGCGGAAGGTGCCCTGGGAGTACTTGGGCAGGTCGCGGTGGGAGGAGACCCCCAGCCCCTTGTCCAGCACCCGCTTCACGGGGGTGAGGCCTGTGGTGAAGTTGACCAGGGGGGCCATCAGGGTGGACAGGCTGCCCATCAGATCCGTGTGGGAGAGCACGAACTCGCGCACCCCCGGCTTGACGCCGCCGTACTGGTGCTTGGCCCGGGCGATGATGTCGCCGATGGGCACTCCGCTCGGGCAGGCCACCTCGCAGCGCTTGCAGTTGGTGCAATGTTTGAGCGCCTCGTCATAGAGGGCCGGATCCTTGATGCGCAGCCGCTCGCCATCCGGGCCGGCCTGCTTGGGGCCTGGATAGGCGGGATTGGCCTTGGCCACCGGGCAGTAGACGGTGCAGACGGTGCACTTGATGCACTGATCGAAGGAGTGGTTGGCATGGTCTAGCGGCATCATGATGCCTCCCTGGCGAGCGGGTGGGCGGCCGAGTCGGACGGGGTGCCCCCCATCCGGGCCAGTATGTGGCCGGCGACCTGCCAGCCGGTGGCGACCGCCACCCCGGAGCCGGATCCCTCCGCGATGGGGTCATAGTGGGCCAGCACGCTGCCGGCGCCATAGAGGTTGGCGAGGGCCTTGCCACCACGCAGGACCCGCAGCTGGGCATCGGTCTTGACCCCGAACCCCATGAAGGGGTGAGCGCCAAACAGGCGGCGTCCGGCCCAGGCATCGCGATCCGCCAGGCTCAGCACATCGGCCCCGAAGATGGGTTCGTCAATGCCGCCAAGACGCGAGGTCAGGCCACGGCTGAAGAAGCTGCCGCTGGCGAGCACGAAGTGATCCGCCTCGAACAGGAGATCGTCCCCGTTCTGGCTGTGGACGCCGAGCACCCTGTCTCCTGCCACCCTGGCCCCCAAGACCCGCTCACTGGTGAGGAAGGTGCCCCCCAGGGCCACGAAGCGGCGGGTGAGCGCCTCCTGCATCCGCATGCCGATGAGGGAGGGGGGCAGGGTGGCGACCTCGCGAAGGGTGCAGCCGCACTGGTGTTCGAGCGCGGCGAGCCGCGAGCCGACCAGCCCCTGGGAGAGGCAGGCGGGCAGCACCAGCTGGCAGTCATCCGGGGCCTGGTGCTCGCGCAGCAGGCGGCGGATCTCCTGGGCCAGGGCGGCCAGCAGTACCTCTCCCTTGGCGTCTTGCCGATCGAACAGCCGGGCCAGATCCGCGGAGCGGCACTCGTGGGGATTGCGGCCGAAGGTGCCAAGCTGGGGCAGGTCTATCTCCCCCGTCAGCAGGCGACTGTGGGCCAGGCGGGGATGGCGCGCCAGATTGGCCGCCGCCAGGGCGGGGTGAAAGTCGCGAAAGCCCGCCAGGGTGGCCAGCATGATGGCGGAGGGGGCGGGCGCCGCCCCGATGCAGGCGCTGCTGCGGGGGGAGAGCCAGGTGGCTTTCAGGGTGCCGAGGGGGGTGAGCCGCAGGTGGTTGTGCTGCTCGTGATAGAGGGGCAGGCCCTGGGCGGCGCAGTGGCGCTGCAGATCGGCCAGGCTCGCCGCTATGTTGGCAGGGCCCACCTTGGCGTAGGGGTGCGCCGGGTTGGCGGCGAGGAAGGCGGGCAGGGCGGCGTAGGGGTCGCCCTCCCCCTCGAGCAGGTCCACCGAGCCGGAGGAGAAGTGCAGTGCGCTCTGGCCCGAGGCCATGATCAGGGTCTTCTGGCCCGCCTCGGCGAGGCGCAGCCCGGCGCACAGGCCCGCCATGCCGCCGCCAATGATGAGGGTATCGAATCTCATGCGGATGCTCCTTGATAGGTCTCGCTGGGGGACAAGGGGGCGTCTTGGGGCCCGGGGGCCGGCGCCAGCTCAGGGGCCAGGCCGCACAAGCCCTGATAAATCCAGTGGGTAAACTCGGTCTCTCGCAGGGCATCGCCCCAGAGCACGGGCCTCACCCCCTGGAAGCGCTCCTCCAGGAAGTCGCGCAGCATCTGGCAGGCGCCCTGGCCGTCGGCCTTGCCGTATTCGTGCATCAGGCCGGCGGCGCGATAGGCGCACAGCTCCCCCTGGCAGGGCCCCATGCCGAGGCGGGTGCGGCGACGCAGATCCACCAGGTTGTCCACCGCCAGCTCGCGCAGGGCATACCCTATCTCCCCGGCCGTCACCATTTCGCATTCGCATATGAGGGCATTGGCCCTGGGGTTGTCTTGAAAGAAGGCGATGACCCGTTCGCCATGGCGCGATTCGGCCGCGCCCTTGACCGGCCTCGACAGGCCGGGGGCCGGGTGGCGTTCGGGATCCTGGGATCCGGGCAGGGGGAGCTGGGCAGTGCGACAGGGCTTGTCGTTGCCAAGCTTGCTGGCCACCAGATCCGTGGCCATTTCGGCCATCAGTCGATAGGTCATCAGCTTGCCCCCGGTGATGGTGATGAACCCCTCCAGACCATCCCGGCTTGCGTGATCGAGCAGCACTATGCCGCGGCTGATGTTGCGCCCCGAGGGGTCGCCATCCACCGCCACCAGGGGACGCACCCCGGCATAGGCGCGCAGCAGGCGGGCCCTGGCCATGGCGGGCGCCAGCTTGATCCCCTCGCGCAGCAGCACCTCGACCTCCCCCTGGGTGACGGCAAGCCGGTCTATCTCCTGGTAATCGATGCGGCTGGAGGTGGTGCCGATGAGGGAGATGGTGTCGCCGGGCACCAGGATGTCGGCGTCTGCCGGCTTGCGGGCCCGGTTGATCACGCACTGGTTGAGGCGGTGATCCAGGATGAGCAGGGAGCCCTTGGCGGGGAACATGCGGATGCCGAGCTCGGCATACTCGGCGATCTGCTGACCCCAGATGCCGGCGGCATTGATCACCTGCTCGGCCAGGATCTCGACGGCTTCGCCACTGCGCAGGTTGACGGCGCGCACCCCCAGCACCCTCTCTTGCTGGCGCAGCAGCCCCACCACCTTGCAGTGGGTGAAGAGGCGGGCGCCATGCTCCCTGGCATCGAGCACGTTGGCGCTGGCCAGGCGAAAGGGGTCGACGGTGCCATCAGGCACCTGTATGACGCCGATCAGGGCAGGATTGACGCTGGGTTCGAGGCGCAGGGCCTCCCCTGGCTCGAGCTGGCGGGTCTCTATCCCGGCCGCGGCGCAGGCCGCCATGAAAGGCGCCTGGAACTGGATATCGTCCTCGGGCAGGGTGACAAACAGGCCCCCGGTCTCGTCGACGCAGTGGCGGGCGATGCGTTTGAGGATGCGGTTCTCCGCGATGCACTCCCTGGCCGACTCGGGATCCGTCATGGCGTAGCGCGCCCCCGAGTGGAGCAGACCATGGTTGCGGCCCGTGGTGCCGGCGGCGATATCGTCGCGCTCGAGCAGGATGCAATCTATGCCCCGCAAGGCGCAGTCGCGCATGATACCGGCGCCAGTTGCGCCCCCTCCTATGATGACTACGCTAGTCGAGACCCTGTTCATCTTGCCCGTTCCCTTTTACTGACAGTGGTGCCAGTGTGGCCTGAGTCAGGGCAAAAATGTTTGATTTAGACCAAATTTATGAGCGTTATCGAAAGTTTTGTGGGTGGAGTGAGCCACTGGCGCCGGGATCCGTTGGCTATCCATACCAATCATGTTGATTTATCATGGCGGCACTCAGGTGGTGGGTTCGACCGCCATCGTGCTTGGTTGTCGAGCATTCAGCTGGCGTTTTCATGTTTGATGAAATAAATAGGGGGCAGTATGGAAGATAATCGAATGGATACTCCGACTCAGGTCAAGCAGGTGCAAGGAGAGGTGTTCATTATCGACCAGGCCGGGGCTCTCTCCCGGATGCCGCCCGAGGGGCAGATCGCTCCCGGTCAGGTGATGCTGACCGGGCGCCACGGTCAGGCCTGGCTGGGCAGTGATGGCCAGGCGCTGCAGGTGGGCCCCAATTGTGCCACTTGCGTCGATGAAGAGGGCAACTGGGTCAGCAGCGCCCACACCCTGACCCTCAATGGCGAGCCGGACAAGGCGCCCACCCATGTCGATCTGGAGGCGTTGCAACAGGCCATCCGCGCCGGGGTTGACCCCACGGCCGTCTTCGCCGACACCGCCGCCGGTCCCGGGGACACCGCGGGGGGCGGCGTGGTGGGCGCGGGCTCCAGTGCCGCCGGTTTCATCGTGGTCGACCGGACCAATGACGCCACCCTGGCCGAGGCCGGTTTCGACACCGATCACCAGGGCGCTCGCCAGGAGGTGCGTGATCGCTACGATGGCGAGTACGTGGATGCCTATGCCGCCATCACCATCTTCGAGCCCCAGACCAGCGACAACATCATCAACGCCGACGAGGTGATGAACCTCATCATCCGGGGCGAGGTCTCGGACGTGGAGGAGGGGCAGCCCGTCACCGTCACCCTGATTGATCAGGATGGCAACCGCCTCACAATGACCACAGTGGTGCTGCCCGGCAACCAGTGGGCCGCCGATTTTGGCGACGTCACCGGCAAGCTGGTGGATGGCCCCCTCATCATTCATGCCCATACCGTCGATCGCTTCGGCAACGAGGCGGTCGACACCGGCCAGACCCTGCTTGACACCATCACCACCATCACGCTCGACTTGGCCGATGAGAGCGACACAGGCGCCAGCCAGACCGATGATCTGACCCGGGACACCACGCCGCTGCTGCAAGGCAAGGGGGAGCCCGGCGCCACCGTCACCCTGACCCTGGAAGGCAGGGTGATGGCCGTGCTCACCGTGGATGGCAACGGCAACTGGCAGTATCCCATCCCCGATACCCTGGCCGAGGGCGACCATGATTTTCGCGTCGATGCGGTGGACATCGCGGGCAACCGGGCCAGCGACACCTTGACGGTGACGGTGGATACCCGCGCCGGTATCGACATCGACGACCTCGATACCGACAGCATCCTCGGCCATGACAATGTCACCCTGAGCGGCAGCACCACGGACGTGGAGGCGGGGCAGAGCGTCACCATCAGCCTCATCGGCCAGAACGGCCAGACCCTCTACAGCGGCAGCGCCCTGGTGGGCAGTGATGGCCGCTGGCAGCTGGGGGGCCTGGATCTCTCCGGCATCCAGGGTCCCTATGAGGTGCGCGCCGAGGTGACGGATCTGGCGGGCAACCGGGTGATCGACGGGGCTCCCCTCATCGGCCAGAGCGATACCCTGACCCTGTCCGAGGCGGATCTGGCCAAGGGGCCGGTGAGCACCAGCGGATCCCTGCACACAGGAGCCGGCATGGATGGCAACCTGCAGGTGAGCTTCGCCGCCGATCAGAGCGCCCTCGAGCAGCTTGGCCTGACCAGCCATGGCGCTGCCCTCAGCTATCAAACAAGCGGCCAGACCCTCACCGCCAGCGCGGGGGGCGTGACCGTCTTCACCCTGACCCTGGCCAACGACGGCAGCTATCGCATCGTCTGGCACCAGAGCCTGGATCACGGCCAGGATAGCCTGAGCCTGCCCTTTGCCCTGGAGTATCGCGACAGCGACGGGGATCGGGTGAGTGCCAATCTCACCGTCAACCTGGTGGACAGCACACCGCCGGACTTCACCATAGCCCCCATCGGCCTCACCGAGGATGATTTCACCAATGCGGCGGCCGTGGTGGGACAGAGCCAGTTCGTGGTGGGCCACCAGGCCGATCCCCTGCTGGCGGACTCCGTCGCCTTCGCCGATCAGGCCAATACCCTGGCTCGCCTCAACGGCAGCGGCATCAGCAGCGACGGTCATGTGCTGACTTTCGAATTCAGCGGCGATCGCCTGCTGACCGGTTACTACCTGGATGGCAACGGCAACCGGGTCGAGGTGCTCAAGGCCGAGCTGACCGCCAGCCAACATGGCAGCGATATCGATGGCAAGGTCACCGTCTCCCTGGTCGGGCCCCTGGATCATCAGGGCAGCGACCAGCTCTCCCTCGGGCTCACCGTCTCCGCCAAGGAGATAGACGGTGACGAGACCCGCGCCGATCTGGTTGTCTCCATCGACGACGGTATGGATCCCCACCTTGGCATCGATACCGGCATCAGCTTGCAGGAAGGGGCCTCTGGCCAGACTCTGGAGGGCCAGTTGCCGGTGAGTGTCGGCAGCGATCGCCTGGTCTCCCTGAACTTCGAGGCGAACCAGCCCGGCCTGAATGGCCTTACCAGCGGCGGCCAGCCGACCCACTATCAGGTCAATGGCAATGTCATCACCCTGCTGGATGCGGGCGGCAAGACCATCCTGACCGTGACCCTGGGGCTGGATGGCAAGTACCAGGTGGCGCTTGACGGCGTGCTGGATCAACCGGTCAGCACCAACAGCATCAACCTGGGGCTGCAAGTAGTGGGCAGCGACTTTGACGGGGACAAGAGCAACCTCGGCACCCTCAATATCCATATCACCGACGGCGTGCTACCCCAGGTCGACCCCGTCTCCCTCACCCTGGTGGAGGACAGCGACTGGAACGCGACCCAGACCCTCACCGGGGATCTGGCCATCAGCGCCGGGGCCGACCCCCTGGTCAACATCGCATTCGATGCCAGCCAGCCTGGCCTGCAGGGGCTCACCAGCGGCGGCCAGCCCGTGGTCATCACCATCAGCGGCAACAGCATCAGCGGCGCCGTCAACGGCCAGAACGTCTTCACCCTGACCCTGACCTTCGACAAGGCGGGGCAAGCCGGCCACTACGTCTTCACCCTCAACCAACCGCTGGATCAGGGCAGTGTCGACAGTCTGCTCAAGGCGGGCTTCACCCTGACTGACAGCGACGGCGACACCGTCTCCTCCACCCTGACCGTGGCCATCGGCGATGGGGCCAATCCGGTCATCAGCGCCGTGACCGGCACCGAGATGACGGAGGCGAACCAGGGCGACGGCGCCCTGGTGAGCACCATGAGCTTCACCGTGAACCACGGTGCCGATGCCTTGGCGCCCGATAGCCTCAAATTCGATCTCGCGGCCATTCAAGGCAGCCTGGATGGCAAGTACAGCAGCCACGGCAACCCGGTGACCTTCACCCTGGATGCCAACGGGGATCTGGTGGGAACCAGTAGCGACGGCCGCGAGGTGCTGCGGGCCGAGCTGGATTTGGTAGAGAGCAACGGCAACTGGAGCGTCACCGCCAAGGTGACTCTGGGGGCAGAGCTGGATCACCAGGGCAGCGAGTCCCTTGAGCTGCCGTTGGCGGTCACCCTCACGGACAAGGATGGGGACAGGGTCTCCACCGACTTACCGCTCACCATCAAGGACGGCCATGCGCCGAACTTTGTGGCGGGCAGCGGGGTGAGCCTCAACGAAGGGGATCTCGACGGCCAGACCCCCCTGACCGGCACCGGCCACTTCACCGTGGACGCGGGCTCGGATCGGGTGAGCGAGGTGTCGTTTGCCGACATCGCCGAGCAACCGGCGCTGACCGCGTTGGGCCAGAGTGTCAAATACGAGCTGGTGGACGGGGATGCCGCCATTCC
Organism: Aeromonas crassostreae; assembly: GCF_054052445.1. Classification (NCBI taxonomy): domain Bacteria; kingdom Pseudomonadati; phylum Pseudomonadota; class Gammaproteobacteria; order Aeromonadales; family Aeromonadaceae; genus Aeromonas; species Aeromonas crassostreae. Next base: position 209,704 of record NZ_JBSTYM010000003.1, read on the forward strand.
GGGCAACCAGATCCTCAAGGGCTATGTGGAAGTCAACGGCCAGCGGGTCGAGGTGCTCCAGGTGGAACTGGTTGGCAAGCTCGACAACGCCGCCAGCAACGGTTTTGACTACAAGGTGACCCTGTTCGAGGGGGTACATCAGGCCAATGGCGGCAGCACCGAGCTGCCGTTCAAGGTCAACGTCATCGACAGCGACAAGGGGGCGGGCAACAACGATAGCACCACGGGCACTCTCAACATCAGCGTGACAGAAGGGGCCAACCCGACCCTCAGCCTCACCGGGGTGACCCTGAATGAGGGGAGCTTCGATGGCGCCGCCAGCAACCAGACCGCGGACGATCAGCACGCCACCGGCACCCTGACCATCACGGCGGATTCCGATCCCGTGGTGGACGTGCGCCTGACCCTCTCTGGCCAGGTGGTGGATGCCAATGGCAACCCCATTACCCACAACGGCGAGCCCCTCACCTGGCAGGAGGTGGCGGGCAGCAACGGCCATTCCTTCCAGGCCCTGACCGCCAGCGGCACCCTGGTGCTGAGCGTCACCCTGCCGGGCGTGCCGGGCAGCATCGCGGCCCACAGCAGCCAGCCCCTGGATTACCAGGTGACGGTGCACACCAACCTGGATCACGGCGCGGATGACAGGCTCGACCTCACCCTGCCGGTGAAGGTGACCGACAGCGACGGCAGCGTGATCACCGGCGAGACCACTGCCGTGATCACCGATGCCGCCGATCCCGTGATCAGCGCCATCGATAGCGTCACCGTCAAGGAGTCTGATCTCGATGGCGGCAGCGGCCAGCACATCGGCACCAGCCCGTCCGGGACGGGGGAAATAGCCGTCGGCCAGGTGACCATCGTCGCCGGGAGCGATCGGGTGGCCGCCCTGCAACTGGATGTGGCCCGTTTCAACGCCCTCAATCAGCTCACCTCGGGGGGCAAGCCCGTCACCATGAGTGCCGACAGCCAGCCGGGTGTCTATCTTGGCAAGGACAGCGCAGGCAAGCTCATCTTCACGCTGACCCTGGATGTCTCCGGCCGCTACACCTTCGAGCTCACCGGCAATCTGGATCACAGCGTCCAGGGCAAGGATCTGCTGGATATCCAGCTGCCACTGCAGGCCCTGGACAGCGACGGGGATCTGAGCGCCGAGGTGATAGGCCATGTGAGCGTGGAGGATGACGTGCCCGTGGCCGTGGACGCGGTCAAGACCCTCAACGAGGGGGCCAAGGTGAGCGGCGAGCTGCTGGCCACCGCCAGCGAGGGGGCGGATGATGCGGTGGTGAGAGCGGTGACCATCAATGGCACCGAGCACCCCATCGCCGCCAGCGGCAATACCACCATAGCGGTGACTGACGGCACGGGTCAGCCCATCGGCACCCTGGTGATCAATGCCGAGGGCAAATACAGCTTCACCGCCCTGGCCGGGATCGACCACAGCAACAAGACCCTGGTGCAGACCATAGACTTCCAGCTGGTGGACGGGGATGGGGATACCGACGACGGTGTGCTGACCCTGACCATCAGGGACGAGGCGGGCAAGCTGACCGTCAGTGCCGTCACCGGCGCCGAGGACGCGGGGGCCGGCGATCCCGGCCAGGGGATCCCCATCACCATGAACCTGGATGTGGGGGATTTCGATCGGGGCGAGCATGTGGAGACACTGCTTATCCAGGCGCCCGCCAACACCCATGGCACCTTCTACTTCAACGGGGTGGCGCTCACCACGGTCACCCAGGGGGGCAAGACCTGGTATCAGGTGCCGCCGGAGGCCATGGTCACCAGCGACAACGAGCACTACCAGACCCAGGGGCTCACCTTCGTACCCTCTCACGACTATTCGAGCTACAACGATGGCGGCAACCCGCTGCGCTTCCCGGTGCAGCTGCAGGTAGGCGTCACCGAGGGGAGCAAGCCCCCGGTGCTGACCGGCAACCTGGAGATCACTGTGCAGGGCATCGCCGACAAACCCCTGTGGGATGCGGGCAGCACCCATCAGCACTACAGCACGGACGAGGACAGCAGCGGCATCGCCCTCAACGTCAAGGCGGGCCTCACCGACACGGACGGCTCCGAGACCCTGAGCTACCGGATAGAGTGGGCGTCCGGCGAGGGGACGCTGACCCTGAATGGCAAGGTGCTCACCCCGGGGGCGAACGGCCTCTATACGGTGGCCGGTGGCGACATCAACAAGGTGACCGTGGTGCCCGGCAAGGATTACAGCGGTGACATCAAGCTGGTGCTGACCCCGGTGAGTACGGAGAAGACCCCTGTGGTGACCGGGCAGGAGACCGCCCTCGGCGATCCGCTGGAGGTGGTTGTCAACGTCAACCCGGTGGCGGATGACGCCAAGTTGACGGTGCGCGAGATCCAGGGCAAGGAAGATACCCTGCTGGATCTGGGCAGCAAGATAGTGCTCACCCATCTGGGAGACACCACGGATGGCTCCGAGAGCCTGTTCGTGCGCATCAGCGGCCTGCCCGCCGGTGCCACCCTCTGGCTCGGCGGCGTAGCGGTGGCCCAGGATGGGAACGGCTACTACGAGGTGCCCTATGACCGCATCGGCGAGCTCAGGCTCGAGCCGCCGAAAAACAGCAACGTCGATTTCGATCTCACCATTGAAGGGGTGGTGAAGGACAGCGCCACCCTGACCGATGCCAATGGTCAGACCCACATTGTGGTGAACGAGAAGGTGATCGGCAGCCAGGGCCTGCACGTGGATCTGGTGGGGGTGGTGGATGAGCCCCATCTTGACCTCAACACCACCGACTGGACCCAGGAGGGCAACGGCTACAGCATCACCATAGAGGAAGATGGCCGGGCCCCCCTGGACTTCAAGCTGGAGTCAGGGGAGTGGACCGATACCCCACTGGACAACTCGGAGAGCCTGAACCTGGTGCTGGAAGGACTGCCGGAAGGGGCCAGGGTGTTTGATGGCAACGGCAAGGAGCTGACCCTCACCTTCGCCGGGCTGGACGCCAAGGGCCAGCCGACCTATCAGGTGGACGTCTCGAACCTGGGCAACCTGCAGATCCAGCCGCCCCCCAACAGCACCGAAGACCTGCACCTCGTCGGCCACGTGGTGGTGACCGAAAACGACGGGGATCACAAGAGCTTCGATGTGCCGCTCACCATCAAGGTGGAGCCGGCTATCGACGCCACCGACTACGCCAAGACCAGCGAGGGTCTGGAGGATCAGTTCATCGTGCTCGACTGGCAGCCGACCTTGACCGACGGCGCCGAGCAGGTGACCCACCTCAGCCTCTCCGGCATCGAGCCCGGTTACGAGATCTGGATCCGGGTGGGTGGTGTGGATACCCGGCTCGATGTGAATGGCGGCGCCGTGGACCTGAGCGACGCCGAGCTGCAGAGCCTGCAAAACGGCGGCCAGCTGTTGGTGAAAGGGCCCGAGGACAGTGACAAGGACACCACCCTCCAGAGTCATGTCACTGTGACCCAAGTGGATGTGGATTCCAGCGCCACCGCCCAGAAGGTGATCGAGGGCACCCTGCATGTGGATATCCAGGCCGTGGTCGAACCCGATGGCAACCTGGTGCAGACCGGGGGCGCCCTGGAGAGCCCGGACGGACACGACATCCCGCTGGGCGGGGTATTCGCGTTCGAGGATCTGGACCCCAGCAGCGATGAGGTCATCGACTACCTGGTGATCAGCGATCTGCCCCCCGGCTTCGTGGTCGTGGGCGGCATCAACGACGGCCAGGGCAACTGGACTGTGCCCCGCGACGCCCTCGGCAGCTATGCCCTGCGCTCGCCCGATGACTACACGGGCACCGTCACCTTCAAGGTCAGCGCCAGGGTGATCGACCTTGGCGACAACAACGAGGGGGACGTGAGCGCCCCGGTCTATCGGGAGATCACCGTCAGCGCCGACTTCCATGACTCGACCAGTTCGGGCCAGATCGCGGCCGACGTCGATTTCGACAACAGCGCCCCCATCACAGGGGTGGAGGACCATGGCGTCAACTTCGGCAGCCAGCTCAAGGACATGGTGACCCTGGGCACGGCGGACATCGGCGACGACGAGCTCAGCATCGTCCTCACAGGTCTGCCCCCCGGCGTCAACGTGCAGGGGCTCACCTATGACTTCGTCAACGGCGAGTACCTCATCAAGCTGCCGGGCGGCCTCGATGACCTCGACCGGCTGACCCTGACCCTGCCGGAGGATTACGCTGGCGACGGCCTGCACTTCAATGTGCGCCTGGTCAACACCGACACAGTGAGTGGCGACACCAAGACGGTGGAAAAAGAGGTCACCCTCTCCATCACCCCGGAGGTGGACATCAACGGCGGTCGTGACGGCCAGCCAGAGCTGACGCTGCAGGTGAAGGAGGAGAACGGTCAGCCGGGCAACCTGGAAGACACCGACATTCATCTCGATCTCTCGGTCAAACTCGCGGACATCAGCCCCTCGGTGGCCGATGGCGGTTTCGAGACGGTGGAGCGGGTGGTGGTGACCGTGGATCCCCAATATGGTCACTTCCTCGACGAGCACGGCCAGCCGGTCACCACCCTCACGGTGAACGACCCGGCGGACCTCAAGGATCTGGTGTTCGTGCCCAAGGAGCACTTCAGCGGCAAGGTGCCCCTGGATATCCGGGTCGACATCCTGGACAGTGCCACCACCGGCACGGACAGGGGCAGCTGGAGCGGCCAGGCGAGCTTCGAGGTGCTGCCGGTCAACGATCCGGCCAACCTCACGGTGAAGGATGTGAGCGGCGACGAGGATGGCAGCGTGAGCCTGGGCGGGCTGGGCGCGACCCTGATTGACAACGATGGCTCCGAGCAGATAGTGGCGCTGCAGATAAAAGGGGTACCGGACGGCTTCACCCTGTCGGCCCCGGCGGTGAACAACGGCGGCGGGGTGTGGCAGGTGCCTGTGGGCACCGACTTCTCCACCCTGACCCTGATCCCGCCGGCAGATTTTAGCGGCACAGTGGATCTCACCCTGAGCGCCTTCACCCTGGACCAGGGGCTCACCCTGCCGCTCGAGACCAGCGGCGGCTTCACCGTCACCGTCAATCCGGTGGGGGATACCATCATCGCCGACATCCAGGACCAGGCGAGCGGCACCGAGGGAGATGTCGTCACCCTCAACCTGGGGCTGGAGACCAGAGACACCCAGGCCACCGGCGGCAGCGCCCCCAACGTTCACGAGAACGGGCCCGAACAGGTGCGGGTCACCCTGGAAGGGGTACCCGACGGGGCCGAGATCCGCCTGCCTGACGGGGTCGATGGCACTGTGGTGGATCTGGGCGGCGGCGTCTGGCAGGTGACCACGGCGGGCGGCAAGCTCGACGGGGTGGAGCTGGTGACCAACGACGCCAACGGCGCCATGGAGATCAAGGTGACGGCCCAGAGCCTGGACAACGGCGCCCTCGGCCCCGAAGTGAACGGCACCATCCATCTCGATGTGAGCCCGGTCAACGATGCCCCCATCAACGTGCTGCCTGGGGATCTCCAGGTGGCCCAGGAGGACGAGCCCCTCGTCATCCAGGGTTTGCAGGTCAAGGACGTGGATGCGGGCAGCGGCATCATGGAGGTACGCCTGTCGGTGGAGCACGGCACCCTGACCCTGCCGGCAGGGAGCGGCGTGACCCTGACCGGCAATGGCACCGGCGATGTGGTGCTGACCGGCACTCTGGCGGATCTCAATGCCCTGCTCGCGGGCGGGGTCACCTATCAGGGGGATCCGGACTTCCACGGCAATGACGCCTTGACCATGGTGACGGACGATAGGGGCAACACCGGCAGCGGCGGCGCCCTGAGTGACACCGATGTGCTGCCCATCCTGGTCGAGCCGGTCAACGATGCTCCCGTCAACCAGCTGCCGACCACGCCCCAGGTGGCGCAGGAAGATCAGCCCTTCGCCATTCACGGGCTGCAGGTGAGCGATGTGGATGCGGGCGACAGCCCTCTCTCGGTGACCCTCTCCGTGCTGCACGGCACCCTGGAACTGGCGGCGGGCAGCGGCGTGACGGTGAGCGGCAGCGGCAGCAACACCCTGGTGCTGAGCGGCTCCCAGGATGCCATCAATGCTCTGCTCGCAGGCGGCGTGACCTATCAGGGTGAGCAGGACTTCAATGGCCAGGATGCCCTGACCATGGTGACCAATGACCTTGGCAACACCGGCAGCGGTGGTGCCCTGAGCGACACCGACCTGCTGCCCATCCTGGTCGAGCCGGTCAACGACGCCCCCGAGCTGACCCTGCCTGCGGGCGGCCTCTCGGTGGATGAGGATGGGGAGCTCATCCTTGGCGGCATCAGCGTCAAGGATCTGGATGCGGGCACGGCGCCGGTGCAAGTCACCCTCAGGGTCGAACACGGCCTGCTGGTGGCCGCCGCTGGCGCCGGGGTGAGTGTGCTCGGCAACAACAGCAACAGCCTGACCCTGACGGGCTCCCAGGATGCCCTCAACGCCTTCCTGGCCGGCGAGGTGCACTATCAGCCAAGTCCCGACTACTGGGGAGACGACAACCTCAGCCTGGTGGTCTCGGATCTCGGCAACACGGGGGCGGGCGGCGCCCTGGAGGCGAGCGGCCAGGTGGGCATCGCGATCGCGGCCCAGGCCGATCAGCCCACCCTGACCCTGGACAGCCATGACGTCACCGCCCTGGCGGGGGGCTGGGTGCCCCTCAGCCTGAGTGCCTGGGTAGCCAATCCCGAGCCCGGTGAGCTCAGCATACGGCTCAGTGGCCTGGGCGGTGCCCAGGTGCTGGATCAGGATGGCCATACCGTGGGGCAAGATCTGGGCAACGGCGACTGGCTGCTGCCCGGGGACAGCAATCTGCCCCTCTTCTTGGACGGGCTGGGGGTTGGGGATCACAGCATTGCCCTGCAGGCCGAGTCCAGTTCGGGCGGCAGCGTCATCCGCTCGCTCCCGGACACCCTGGCCGTGCACACGGTGGTGGGCAACGAGCTCCATGGCAGCGGCGGCGATGATCACCTGGTGGGCAGTCAGGGGGACGACATCCTCTATGGCGGCGCCGGCAGTGACATCCTCACCGGTGGGCTGGGCAGCGACACCTTCGTCTGGCAGTTGCCGGATGCGGGCACGGCCAGCCAGCCGGCCCTGGACACCATCACCGACTTCAACCTGGCGCAGGGAGACAGGCTGGATCTCAGCGACATGCTCAAGGGGAGCGGCGCTGGCAGCGTCAGTGACTTGCTCGCCCATGTCCAGGTGTCGGTGACGGCGGGCAGCGATGGCGCCAGCGATCTGCGGCTGGACATCTCTCCCGATGGCAGCGGTCAGGTGACCCAGTCCATCGCGTTGAGAGACGTGGATCTCTCCAGCCTCGATCTCGGCGGGGGCAGTCAGAGCGAGATCCTGACCTCCCTCATCGACAGTCAGCACCTCATCATCCACCACCCCTGATGCAACAAGGCCGCCCTCGGGCGGCCTTGTCATGATTGGCGCGTCAGCGTCTCACCCGCAGCACTTCTTGAACTTCTTGCCACTGCCGCACAGGCAGGGATCATTGCGCCCGGGCAGCGGCAGGGGATCGACCGCAAACTGCACCCCGTCGGTGTAGACCCAGCGCCCCGCCAGGCGCACGAAGCGGGATCGCTCGTGCAGGCAGTGGCGCTGCCCCTGCAGGACAAACCAGGCCTTGAACTCCACCTCGCCCTCCTCATCGCTCGCCTCGCCCCCCTGGCTGGCCAGGATCTCGAGCCCGGTCCAGCGGGTCTGCTGGTCGGCCAGCTCGGCCGCCGTGAGACTGCCGAGATAATCCGGGTGCCAGCTCTGCACCAGGTATTCCCCCAGTCCCAGCACGAAGGCGCTGTAGCGCGAGCGCATCAGCTGGCGGGCGCTGGGGGCCGCCTTGCCCTGATGGAAGGGGGCGCAGCAGCTGGCATAGGGGAGGGCGGAGGTGCAGGGGCAAGGGGTCATGGCATCTGTCGTCTGTGGATCATGGGAGCGCAATTGTAGCCAGAGCGGGGGGCCGCAGACCAGCGCCGCGGCCGGTTAAGTGATCGGGGCCTAGAACTTGGTGGCGCGATTTGGGGATTGGCCGAGAATATGGGAACATTAGCCATCTTTCGCCCGCTTCGTTAACACACCCTATGAATGAGATCGTCAAAGGCAGTATCGATTTGATCCGTCAGCTCAACTACGGCCTGGTCTACGCCAGTCTGGAGGAGCACAAGGAGCTGTCCCGCACCGATCTCTCCCGCCTGACCGGACTCTCCCCCGCCAGCATCACCAAGATCACCCGGGAGCTGCTCGATGGCGGCCTGGTGGTGCCCTGCGGCGAGAGCTCGGTCGGCCGCGGTCGGCGCCAGATCCTGCTGCGCATCAACGAGCGCCGCTTCCAGTTTCTCTCCATGCGCCTGGGGCGGGGCTATGTGGACATGGCCTTGTTCGACTTGGCGGGGCGCTCCCTGGCCCGCCATCGCCATCAGTTCAGCGACGGGGAGCGCGGCGACCTGCTGCCCAGCCTGATCCAGGCCATCGAGGCCTTCTTGCCCAAGCGGGCCCTGCGCCTGGCCTGCATCGCCCTCTGCCTGCCCGGCCAGGTGGAGCGTCACTCCGGCATGGTGCGCCACTTCCCCTACTATGATCTGCGCAACTGGCCCCTCGGGCCGACCCTGGAGCAGGCCTTCTCCGTGCCCGTGCTGGTGAGCGGCGACGTGCGCACCTGGATCCAGGCCGAGCGCGAATGGGGCGCCGCCAGGAACTGCGCCGATGCGGTGCTGGTGTTCGTCCACAACGACATAGGGGTGGGCATGGTGGTCAATGGCCAGCTGATGGAGAGCGAGTCCGCCATGCTCGGGGATCTCAGCCATCTGCAGCTCGAACCCTATGGCCAACGCTGTTACTGCGGCGGCTTTGGCTGCGCCTGCACCCTGGTGACCAATCAGGCGCTGGAGGCCCAGTATCGCGAGCTGCGCGAACGCATGGCGGACACGGCATCCGATCTGCCCGAGAGCGTCACCATCCGCGAGCTGTGCGAGCTGGCCCTGGCGGGCAACAACCTGTGTCAGGACATCTTGCACCAGGCGGCGGGGCGTCTGGCCCGGGTGCTGGCCAACCTCATCTGCCTGCTCAATCCCGGCAAGCTGCTGCTGGGGGGCGAGATCACCCGGGCCGATCGCCTGCTGTTCCCCATGCTGCATCAGGCCCTGGCGAGCCAGCTGCCCGCCGATTACCTGGTGCGCCTGCAGATAGAGTCCACCCATTTCTACGAAGATCCCACCAAGCCCACCTCGGTGCAGGTGCACAAGGCCCTGCGCGACGGCAGCCTGCTGCTGGAGCTGCTTCGCGGCGGGAGCGGCGAGTCATGAGGGGCGGCGGGACCATCCCCTGCGGCCAGGGGGCGGGAGGGGATCGATGACACTGGGACTGCAGGGACGCTTCCTTCTCATCTTGTGTTTTATCAGCCTGTTGCAACTCATCCTGCTCAGCACCGCCAGCTATTACTATGTCTCGGAGCAGCGCTACCGGGAGATAGGGGATCAGGCCCTGGACGTGGCCCAGCTGGTGGCCCGGGATCCGGCCGTGGTGGCCCAGGTGCGCCGGGCCGACACGGCGCGCCTCAATCCCCTGGTGGAGCGGATCCGCGCCGATGTGGGGGCCAGCTTCATCGTCATCGGCGACAGCAATGCCCTGCGGCTGGTCCACCCCAGGGCCGATCGCATCGGCCAGCCCATGGTGGGGGACGATCCGACCCGGGCCCTGGTGCATGGGGAGTCCTATGTCTCCCACGCCCAGGGCTCCCTCGGGGTCTCGGTGCGCGGCAAGACCCCGATCCGGGACGAGCTGGGCCAGATCATCGGCGTGGTGTCGGTCGGCTACCTGGTGCGGGACATAGATGCGGACTTGCGGGGCTTCCTGCGCTTTGGCCTCTTCATCACCCTGCTCATCGTGCTGCTCAACAGCCTGGCGGCGGGCTGGCTGGCGCGGCGCTACAAGAAGGCGATTTTCGGCTTCGAACCCGAGCAGATAGGGCGCCTCTACGCCGAGCTCGACTGCACCCTGCGCACGGTGCGCGAAGGGATCCTCACCATAGATGGCGAGGGGCGGCTCACCTCCCTCAACCCCAACGGCGTCAAGTTGCTGCGCCTCGAGGAGGAGCAGGCCAGGCGGGCCATCGGCCGCCCCATCAACGAACTGCTGCCCGAGACCCGGATGCTCTCGCTCATCGACGATCCCACCCCGCAATATGACGAGGAGATCTGGCTCAACGGGCAGCAGTTGATCGTCAACCGCCTGCCCCTGGTGCGGGGCGGCGAGCTGATCGGCGCCGTCTCGAGTTTTCGGCGCAAGGACGAACTGGCCGAGCTGACCGCCCAGCTCAGCCAGGTGCAGGCCTACAGCGATCTGCTGCGGGTGCAGACCCATGAACACAACAACCAGCTCGGCACCATCGCCGGGCTGATCGAGCTGGGGGCCCATGAGGAGGCGCTCGCCTTCATCGGCCGGGAGGCGGAGACGGAGCAGACCCTGCTGGCCTTCCTGATGGAGGCGATCGCCAAGCCCAAGGTGGCGGCCCTGCTGCTCGGCAAGTACCACAGGGCCCACGAGCTGGGGCTGGAGCTCATGGTCGAGCCGGGCTCGCGGCTGCACGACATTCCCGCCCGGGTCTCGGGATCCCAGTTGGTGACCCTGCTTGGCAACCTCATCGACAACGCCTTCGAGGCGACCCGCCGCCACGGCGCCCCCTATGCCCCGGTGCGGGTCTCCCTGACCGATCTGGGGCAGGATGTGATCCTGGAGGTGGAAGATGGCGCCGGCGGCGTCGATCCGGTGCTGGCGGATCGATTGTTCGAGCCCGGGGTCAGCTGCAAGGCGGAGCCCGGCCACGGCATCGGGCTCTCCCTGGTGCGCAAGACCCTGGATGCCCTCAAGGGGCAGATCCACATCGAGGCCACCGAGCGGGGCAGCTGTTTTGTCTGTTACATTCCCAAGGACGCGTGAATGATCAAGGTATTGATAGTGGAGGACGATCCGGCCATCGCCGAGATCCACCGCCGCTTCGTCGAGCGGCTGCCGGGCTTCGTCCTGTGCGGCCTGGCCCTCACCTTAAGTGATGCCCGCGAGCAGATCGCCGTGCTCAGACCCGATCTGGTGCTGCTCGACGTCTGGCTGCCGGACGGCGAGGGGCTGGGGCTGCTCAAGCAGCTGCGCCAGGAGGGGGCCGAGGTGGATGTCATCTTGCTCACGGCGGCGCGGGAAGCCGCCACCCTGCAAGAGGCGATGCGCCTCGGGGTGGTGGATTTCATCTTGAAACCCGTGGTGTTCGAGCGCCTCAAGGGCACCCTGGAGAAGTATCAGCAGAGCCGGCTGGCCCTGGCCAGCCTGGCGGACATCAGCCAGCAGGACGTGGACGCCCTGTTGGGTGCCGGCGCCGCTGGCAGCCAGCCCCTGACCCTGCCCAAGGGCATCGATGCCCTCACCCTGGAGCGGGTCCTGAGCGCCCTGGCGGGCCAGGGGGCGAGCGCCGAGGAGATCGGCGCCAGGGTGGGGGTGAGCCGCACCACGGCGCGCCGCTACCTGGAGTTTCTGGTGGGTCAGCAGCTGGCGTTCCCCGAGCTCGAATATGGCACGGTCGGGCGGCCGGAGCGGCGCTATCGCCGCCGCTGAACCCGGTGTCAGCCAACCAAACAAAGAGCGCCTCGCGGCGCTCTTTTCGTACATGACGGTGTGTCACTCATCAGGGTCTCTGCGCGTTATGGGGAGGGTACAGGGCGGCAGAGTGTCATGGACTCAGTGATCCGTGACCGGGGTGCCCTTGGGCTCCTTGCGAGTCTGCCACCACTGCCAGAGCGGGATCAGCAGCATGGTGACCGTGATGGCGGTGAAGGCCAGGGTGATGGGGCGCTCCCACAGGAAGCTCAGGCTGCCGTCGTTGATCACCAGGGCGCGGCGCAGGTTGTCCTCCAGCATGCCCCCCAGGATGAAGCCGAGCAGCATGGGGGCCATGGGGAAGGTGAGCAGGCGCAGGCCGATGGCGATCAGCGCAACGATGACCATCACATGGATATCCATGGTGTTGAACGACACCAGATAGACCCCGGTCAGGGAGAAGAGCAGCACCATGGGGATGAGCACGGGGCGCGGCACCGCCAGTACCTTGGCCAGGTAGGGGATGAGGGGCAGGTTGAGCACCAGCAGCACCACGTTGCCCAGATACATGGAGATGATCACCGACCAGAACACCTCCGGATGCTCCATGAACAGGCGCGGGCCCGGCTGGATGCCGTAGGCCACCAGGGCGCCCAGGATCAGGGCCGTGGTGCCGGAGCCCGGGATCCCCAGGGTAAGCAGGGGCACGAAGGAGCCGGTGGAGGCGGCGTTGTTGGCCGCTTCCGGCGCCGCCAGGCCGCGCAGGCTGCCCTTGCCAAACTGATCCTGATGTTTTTTGCCTGCGATGTTGCGCTCGGCGCCATAGGCCATGAAGGCGGCGATGGTGGCGCCGGCCCCCGGCAGCACGCCGATGAGAAAGCCCAGCACGGAGGAGCGGGCGATGGGCGGGGCAATCTCGCGCACCTCCTCGCGGCTCAGCTTGAGGCTGCCGAGCTGCTGCATCTGTTTGGCCTCCTCCTCGCTGTTGTCCTTGCCCGGGCGCAGCACCGCCATCAGGATCTCCGCCAGGGCGAAGGTGGCCATGGCCAGCAGCAGGAAGGAGAAGCCGTCCCGCAGATCCGGCAGGCCGAAGGTGAAGCGGTCCACCCCGACGCTGCGGTCGATGCCGATGGTGGAGATCATGATGCCAAACAGCGCCATGATCAGTGCCTTGAGCACCTGACCCTTGCCGGCAAAGGCCGCCACGGCGGAGAGCCCCAGCACCATGAGGGCGAAGTAGTCCGCCGACTGGAAGGAGAGGGAGACCTTGGCCAGCAGGGGGGCCGCCACCATCAGCATGATGGCGGAGAGGGTGCCGCCGGTGAAGGAGGCGTAGGCGGCGATGGCCAGCGCCTTGCCCGCCTGACCCTTGCGTGCCAGGGGGTAGCCGTCGAAGGCGGTTACCACGGTGGCCGAGCAGCCGGGGGCGTTGATCAGGATGGAGGAGGTGGATCCGCCGAAGATGGCGCCGTAATAGACCCCCGCCATCAGTATGATGCCGGAGGAGGGATCCAGGCCATAGGTGATGGGGATCATCAGGGCGATGGCGGTGACCGGGCCCAGGCCCGGCAACATGCCGATAAAGGTGCCGACGAAGCAGCCCAGCACCACCATCATCAGGTTGACCGGCAGCAGCGCGGTGCCGAGTCCTTGCAAGATTCCGTCTAACATGGTGACTCCTTAAAACCCGAGCAGGGTGAACAGACGACCCGGCTCCAGATAGACGTTGAGCCCCTTGGTGAGCAGGGCCCAGAAACCGAGGGAGAAGGGGACGCTGATCATCAGGCCGTAGCGCAGGCTGGGCTCACCCAGTACCCGTATGCCCAGGGTCAGGAAGGCGATGGTGGAGAGTACGAAGCCAAACCAGGTCAGCCCCAGGCCATAGACCACCATGAGTCCGAGCAGGATGAAGACCCGGCGCCAGTCTCCCTCTTCCCGGCGCAGGGGCTGGCCCCCCGGAAAGATCACCAGCAGCAGGGAGAGCAGCACCCCGAGCCCGGCCAGGGCATAGGGCAGGGTGCTGGCGGTGAAGGGTTCATACTCGTCGCCGGGGTAGCCCGGGATCTCGGTGGCGTAGTAGCCATAGGCGAGGGAGAGCAGCAAAAACAGCAGGCCTCCCAGTCGCTCCTTGGTGATGTTCATGTCTGTCTCTCCAACATGGACGGCGGGCCAGTGCCCGCCTGTTATGTGACAACCTGGGTTACTTGATGAAGCCGAGCTCGCGCATCAGTCCGCCGATCTGCTGCTCCTGGCCGTCGAGGAAGGCGGTGAACTCGGGACCCGACTTGTAGAGGTTGGTCCAGCTGTTGCGGCTGCGGACCACTTCCCACTCCGGTTTGTCGTACATCTGCTTGAGCAGGGCGGCAAACTCGGCGGATTTCTCCGGGCTGATGGTGGGGGAGGCGAAGTAGCCGCGCCAGTTGGCGAAGACGGTGGGGTTGTTCTGCTCGCTGAAGGTGGGGACCTGATCCGCCCCCGGCAGGCGCTGGTCGGAGGTGACCCCGAGGATCCGCATCTGGCCGGACTTGACCGCTTCCATCGCCTCGCCAAAACCGGTGGAGATGGCCTGGGTCTCCCCGGCCAGCACGGCGGCCATGGCGCTGCCGCCGGCATCGTAGGCGACGTAGCGCAGCTTGCTGGCGTCGGCGCCGGCATTCTTGAAGGTCAGGGCGGCGACCAGGTGATCCAGGCTGCCACGGGCGGAGCCCCCGGCGATCTTCACCTTGGCGGGGTTCTCCTCATAGGCGGCCAGCAGTTGGGCCCAGTTCTGATAGGGGGAGTCTGCCTTCACCGCCAGGGCCTGGTAATCGGCGATGATGGCGGCGACCGGGGTGAGATCCCGGAAGGACTGGGGCAGCTCCTTGGAGAGGGATTTGACGATGATGGGGGTGGAGTTGACCATCAGGGTCTTGTCGGACTGGGCCGAGGTCTCGATGAGGTGGGCGATGGCCTTGGCGCCGCCACCGGCGGACATGTTCTGGTAGGAAACGGTCTGGACCAGACCGGACTTGGCCAGCACTTCACCTGTGCCGCGGGCCGTGGTATCCCAGCCGCCGCCGGCGCCGCCGGGGATCAGGAAGTGAACGTCGTCGATCTGGGCGTGGGCGCCGAAGCTCAGTGCGAGCAGGCTACCGATCAGGGTGCGCTTGAAGGTTCCTTGCAACATGGTGCTCTCCTCGTGATTGTTGCGGGAAGGTTAATGCGAGGTGGCCACCCGGAAAAGATTGTGACCGAAATGGTTATTTAGGCTGTTGTGGCCATTGTGTTCATTCTGTTCGCGGCTTTTCCCCGGGGGCGCCGTGCAACGAGGGAGGTGAAGGGGCGAGCGCCCTATCGGTGGATCTGAGGCGTGGGATCTGAGGCGGGTGGGCCGAGGGCGCCGCGCGGATGAACGGCCAGAGGGGCGCGAAGGCTGCAAGGGGCCGGATAGAAAAAAACCGGCGCACATGGCGCCGGTTTTGATTCACTGCGACTGGTTTACAGAGAGGCGGTGAAGGTACGGGTGATGACGTCCTGCTGCTGCTCTTTGGTCAGCGAGTTGAAGCGAACGGCATAACCGGAGACGCGGATGGTCAACTGCGGATATTTCTCCGGGTTCTCCATGGCGTCCAGCAGCATCTCACGGTTCATCACGTTGACGTTCAGGTGCTGACCACCCTCTACGTTGCTTTCGTGGTGGAAGTAACCGTCCATCAGACCGGCCAGGTTGGCTTTCTGGGCTTCCATGTCTTTGCCCAGGGCGTTCGGCACGATGGAGAAGGTATAGGAGATACCATCTTTGGCGTAGGCGAACGGCAGCTTGGCGACGGAAGTCAGTGAGGCAACCGCACCCTTCTGATCACGACCATGCATCGGGTTGGCACCCGGGCCGAACGGCGCACCGGCGCGACGACCATCCGGGGTGTTACCTGTCTTCTTGCCGTACACCACGTTGGAGGTGATGGTCAGCACGGACTGGGTCGCCACGGCGCCGCGGTAGGTGTTGAGCTTCTGGATTTTCTTCATGAAGCGCTCGACCAGGTCGCAGGCGATGTCATCGACGCGGGCGTCGTTGTTGCCGAACTGCGGGTATTCGCCGTCGATTTCAAAATCGATGGCCACGCCGTCTTCGTCGCGTACCGGCTTGACCTTGGCGTACTTGATGGCAGACAGGGAGTCGGCCGCCACCGACAGACCGGCGATGCCGCAGGCCATGGTGCGATAGACGTCACGGTCGTGCAGCGCCATCAGGGAGGCTTCGTAGCTGTACTTGTCGTGCATGTAGTGGATGATGTTCAGGGCAGCAACGTACTGCTTGGCCAGCCAGTCCATGAAGTGGTCCAGACGGTCCATGACGTTGTCATAGTCCAGGTACTCGCTGGTGATCATCTCGGTCTTGGGACCGACTTGGATCTTGAGCTTCTCGTCCATGCCGCCGTTGATGGCGTACAGCATGGTCTTGGCCAGGTTGGCACGGGCACCGAAGAACTGCATCTGCTTGCCGACGATCATCGGGGAGACACAGCAAGCGATGGCGTAGTCATCGTTGTTGAAGTCGGCACGCATCAGATCGTCGTTCTCGTACTGGACGGAAGAGGTCTCGATGGACACCTTGGCACAGTACTTCTTGAACGCCACCGGCAGCTTATCGGACCAGAGGATGGTCAGGTTCGGCTCGGGGGAGGGGCCCATGGTGTACAGGGTGTTCAGCATACGGAAGCTGTTCTTGGTGACCAGGGTACGGCCATCCACGCCCATGCCGGCCAGGGTCTCGGTGGCCCACATGGGGTCGCCGGAGAACAGTGAATCGTATTCCGGGGTACGCAGGAAACGCACCATGCGCAGCTTCATGACCATGTGGTCCATCAGCTCCTGGGCTTCCTGCTCGGTGATCAGGCCCTTTTGTAGGTCACGCTCGATGTAGACGTCCAGGAAGCTGGAGGTACGACCGAAGGACATGGCGGCACCGTTCTGGGACTTGACCGCCGCCAGGTAGGCGAAGTAGGTCCACTGCACGGCTTCCTTGGCATTCTTGGCCGGAACCGAGATGTCGCAGCCATATTTGGCGGCCATCTCTTTCATCTGATCCAGGGCGCGGTATTGATCGGAGATCTCTTCGCGCAGACGGATGGTGGCTTCCAGGTTGACACCGTTTTCGAGATCGGCCTGCAGGGACTTGAACTGGGCCAGCTTGTCGGCCATCAGGAAGTCGATGCCGTACAGGGCCACGCGGCGGTAGTCACCAATGATGCGGCCACGGCCGTAGGCATCGGGCAGACCTGTGATGACGCCGGATTTGCGGCAGTTCAGGATGTCCTTGGTGTAGACATCGAACACGCCCTGGTTATGGGTCTTGCGGTACTCGGTGAAGATCTTCTTGACCATGGGGTCCAGCTCGCGGCCGTACACCTTGCAAGAGGTCTCTACCATCTTGATACCGCCGTTGGCGATGATGGCGCGCTTGAGCGGCTTGTCGGTCTGCAGGCCGACGATCTGCTCCAGGCCCTGGTCGATATAACCGGCATCGTGAGCGGTAATGGTGGAGGGCAGGTCAGTATCAAAATCGACCGGCGCATGGGTGCGGTTCTCGATCTTGATGCCTTCCATGACCTTGTCCCACAGCTTGGTGGTCGCATCGGTCGCGCCAGCCAGGAAGGACTCGTCACCTTCATACGGGGTGTAGTTCTTCTGGATGAAGTCGCGGGTGTTGACAGAGGTCTGCCACTCACCGGCTGCGAAGCCTTCCCATGCTGCCTGGAACTGCTCGTTAAGTTCTGCCATTTTCATTACCTCACACGGTATTGATGTAGTACCCCGTCATCATCCTTAATGATGGCGACGGAAGATAAACCAGTAAGTCAGACCAACCATGACGCCGCCACCTATGATGTTGCCAATGGTCACGGGTATCAGGTTGTGAAAGACGAAGTTCGAAACGGTCAGGTCGGCAAACTGCGCCGGGCTCTGGCCGATGGCCTGCCAAAACTCCGGGCTTGCGACGCTGTGGATTGCGATGCCAACCGGGATCATAAACATGTTTGCGATGCTGTGCTCGAAGCCCGATGCCACGAACATGGCCACGGGGAGCAGCATCACCATCACCTTGTCGGTGGCGCTGCGGGCGCCGAAGGCCATCCAGACGGCGAGACACACCATGAGGTTGCAGAGGATGCCGAGGGCCAGGGCCTCGAAGAAGGTGTGATGCAGCTTGTGCTGGGCCACTTTCATGGCGTTCAGCCCCCACTGACCATCTGCCGCGGTGTACTCGGCCGACATGATGATGAGCGCGACTATGATGAGGCCGCCGATGAGGTTGCCGAAGTAGACCAGGCCCCAGTTCTTGAGCAGCTGGCTCCAGCTGATGCGATTCGCCGCCTTGGCCACCAGGGTGAGGGTGGTGGAGGTGAACAGCTCGGCACCGAGCAGCACGCACAGGATGAGGCCGAGGGAGAAACACAGACCGCCGACCAGCTTGGCCATGCCCCAGGCCATGCCGCTCGAGCCCGTGGTGACCGTGATGTAGAAGACAAACGCGATGGCGATGAAAGCGCCTGCTGTGATGGCCAGCGGGATGACCTTGTATGCGGGCTTGGTGGCCTTGGCATAGGTGATGTCTTCGGCCAGTGCGGCTATGGTTTCGGGCTTGAGACAGTCAAAGGGGGATTCTGCTTTCAATTCTCATTATCCTGCGGTTTTGCCTGTGGAAATAATAACAAAGGGGCTGATCCCCAAAATTGATGCCGATCAAGATTGACCGATTGCGAATGTAATTTTACTACAGCTTGGGTGGCCGTTATGGCTCCCGCCTCACCCTGTTAGTTTCAACTGATATATAAATGATATTTTTATAACTAAATGATTTTAGTCAGGTTATAAAATTACAACCCGGCTGAGTCCTCACCTGGCCTCCCTTCTCCCCCTGGCTGCATCGTCCCGAGGATGCTCCCTCTAAAGGGGTGATTTCTGTTGGTTATTATCATGGGGTGAGGACGAGCCACCAGTATAGCCGAGGCTGAGTCGGTTACATATGACAACCATCTGATCGGATGCACCCGAACGGGGAGGCAAGGGGGGACGAATCGAGCCTGGCGCGGATCTGCGGGGAGCCAGGTTGAGGAGAGGTTGGGAGCGCGAGCGGGACCGAAGCAGGGACATCGCGAGGGCGCGATCCGGTGTGGTGACCATAAAAACCGGCGCCTTGCGGGCGCCGGTGTTGCTGCGAAGTGAGCGGGAGCGGGTTACACCACGCCCTGGCTGCGCAGGTAATCCTCGTAGGTGCCGCCAAAATCGCGGATGCCGTTCTCGGTCAGTTCCATGATGCGGGTCGCCAGCGACGAGACGAACTCACGGTCGTGAGAGACGAAGATCAGGGTCCCTTGATACATCTCCAGCGCCAGGTTCAAGGATTCGATGGATTCCATGTCCAGGTGGTTGGTCGGCTCATCCATGATCAGGATATTGGGGCGCTGCATCATCAGCTTGCCGAACAGCATGCGACCCTGCTCGCCACCGGAGAGCACCTTGACCGGTTTCTTGATGTCGTCCTGGGAGAAGAGCAGACGACCCAGCACGGAGCGCACCGCCTGCTCGTCTTCGTTGGCCTGTTTCCACTGGGCCATCCAGTCGAACACATTGAGGTCGGTGTCGAAATCCTCGGCGTGATCCTGGGCGTAGTAGCCGATCTGGGCGTTCTCGGACCACTTGATGGTGCCGCTGTCCGGTGCCAGCTCCCCCATCAGGGTCTTGATCAGGGTAGATTTACCGATGCCGTTGGTCCCCAGGATGGCGACCTTCTCGCCCACTTCCAGCATCATGCTCAGCCCCTTGAACAGGGGCGCCTCGCCATACCCCTTGGACAGCCCTTCGATCTCCAGGATGTTGCGGTACAGCTTCTTCTCCTGCTCGAAGCGGATGAAGGGGTTCTGACGGCTGGAGACCTTCACTTCCTCGATCTTGATCTTGTCGATCTGCTTCAAGCGGGAGGTGGCCTGGCTCGACTTGGAGGCGTTGGCACTGAAGCGGGAGACGAAGGATTGCAGGTCGGCAATCTGGGCCTTCTTCTTGGCGTTGTCGGCGATCAGACGCTCGCGGGCCTGGGTGGCCGCCGTCATGTACTCGTCGTAGTTGCCCGGGTAGACCCGCAGCTCGCCGTAGTCCAGGTCCGCCATGTGAGTGCAGACGGAGTTCAGGAAGTGACGGTCGTGAGAGATGATGATCATGGTGCTTTCACGATCGTTGAGCACCTGCTCCAGCCAGCGGATGGTGTTGATGTCCAGGTTGTTGGTCGGTTCGTCCAGCAGCAGGATGTCGGGGTTGGAGAACAGCGCCTGCGCCAGCAGCACCCGCAGTTTCCAGCCCGGGGCCACTTCGCTCATGGGGCCGTTGTGCAGCTCGATGGGGATGCCGGCCCCCAGCAGCAGCTCGCCAGCGCGGGATTCCGCGGTGTAGCCGTCATACTCGGCGACCAGGCCTTCGAGCTCGGCGGCCTTCATGTAGTCGTCGTCGGTCGCTTCCAGGTTGGCGTAGATGGCATCGCGCTCGGCGATGGCGGCCCACAGCTCGGTGTGGCCCATCATGACCACGTCCAGCACGCGCATCTCTTCGTAGGCGAACTGATCCTGACGCAGCTTACCGATCCGCTCGTTGACGTCCAGGCTCACATTACCGCCAGTGGGCTCCAGATCGCCGCCGAGGATCTTCATGAAGGTGGACTTGCCACAGCCGTTTGCGCCGATGAGGCCATAGCGGTTGCCGCCGCCAAACTTGACGCTGATGTTCTCAAACAACGGCTTGGCGCCGAACTGCATGGTGATGTTGTTGCTGCTTAACAAAGGATCTGTCCCGGGTTGTCTGCCAAATGGCGCGCATTATGGCACAAGCTCCCCGAAAGTTTTAGCGAGAAGTGTGATCCGGGTCGGCCGAGGGGGTGACCCGGGGGCGTGATGGCGGCCAAAATGGGCGTCATAAGAGCCTGTTAAGACTAAAGTCGTGATTTCCTGAGGGCAAACTGCTGCTAGATTGAGCGTGAAACATTTCGTTAACAAATGGAGTTGGGAAATGGCATTTGAAAGTGAAGACAAGGCCAAGGCCTACTGGCGGGAGAACCTCTCCCTGATGCTCAAGTTGCTGCTGGTGTGGTTCGCCGTCTCCTATGGGGCAGGCATCATACTGGCCGACTGGCTCAATCAGTTTCAGCTGTTTGGTTTCAAGCTGGGCTTCTGGTTTGCCCAGCAGGGGGCCATCTATGTGTTTGTCGTGCTGATCTTCGTTTACGTTCACCAGATGAACAAACTGGATCGCAAATATGATGTTCATGAAGACTGAGGTGTGAAATGGATTTACAGACACTGACATACATAGTGGTCGGCCTGACCTTCGCGCTCTACATCGGGATCGCTGTCTGGGCGCGCGCCGGATCAACCAAGGAGTTCTACGTGGCCGGTGGCGGGGTCCATCCCGTTGCCAATGGCATGGCCACGGCCGCTGACTGGATGTCGGCCGCCTCCTTCATCTCCATGGCCGGTCTCATCTCCTTCATGGGGTACGATGGCGCCGTCTACCTGCTGGGCTGGACCGGTGGCTATGTGCTGCTGGCGCTGTGCCTGGCCCCTTACCTGCGCAAGTTCGGCAAGTTCACCGTGCCCGACTTCATCGGGGATCGCTACTACTCCCAGACCGCCAGAACCGTCGCCGTGGTCTGTGCCATCCTGATCTCCTTCACCTATGTGGCGGGTCAGATGCGCGGGGTGGGGGTGGTCTTCTCCCGCTTCCTCGAGGTGGACATCACCACAGGGGTGGTCATCGGCATGGCGGTGGTCTTCTTCTACGCCGTACTCGGTGGCATGAAGGGGATCACCTACACCCAGGTGGCACAATACTGCGTGCTGATCTTCGCCTACATGGTGCCGGCCTTCTTCATCTCCATCATGATGACGGGCCACATCCTGCCCCAGACCGGTTTCGGTGCCACCCTGGTGGATGGCTCCAACACCTATCTGCTCGACAAGCTGGACACCATCTCCCAGGATCTGGGCTTTGCCTCCTACACGGACGGGATCAAGTCCAAGATGGACGTGTTTGCCATCACCTGTGCCCTCATGGTCGGCACCGCCGGTCTGCCCCACGTGATCGTGCGCTTCTTCACCGTGCCCAAGGTGCGTGATGCCCGCATCTCCGCCGGTTGGGCGCTGCTGTTCATCTCCTTCCTCTACACCACGGCCCCTGCGGTTGCCGCCTTCGCCCGGGTCAACATGGTCGACACCATCAATGGTGCCGATGGCCAGGGCACCGAGTATGCCAATGCCCCTGTGTGGGTGAAGAACTGGGAGAAAACGGGGCTCATCTCCCATGAGGACAAGAATGGCGATGGCCGCATGTTCTACTCCAACGACGATCGCAACGAGATGAAGGTGGACCGCGACATCATAGTCCTGGCCAACCCCGAGATAGCCAAGCTGCCGAACTGGGTTATCGCCCTGGTGGCGGCCGGCGGCATCGCCGCGGCACTCTCCACGGCGGCGGGCCTGCTGCTGGTCATCTCCACCTCCATCTCCCACGACCTGCTCAAGCGCAACCTGATGCCCAATATCACGGACAAGCAGGAGCTGCGCTATGCCCGTGGTGCCGCCGCCGTGGCCATACTGGTGGCCGGCTATCTGGGCATCAACCCGCCGGGCTTCGTGGCCGAGGTGGTGGCCTTCGCCTTCGGCCTGGCCGCGGCCAGCTTCTTCCCCGCCATCATCATGGGGATCTTCTACAAGAAGATGAACAAGGAGGGGGCCATCGCCGGCATGCTGGCGGGGATAGTGTTCACCATCGGCTACATCATCTATTTCAAGGGCATCTTCATCGCACCCATGGCCGCCAACGTGCCGGAAAACTGGCTGTTTGGCATCTCGCCGGAAGGGATAGGCACGGTCGGCATGGTGATCAACTTCGTGGTCTCCTACGTGGTGAGTCTGCTCACCAAGCCGGTGCCTGAAGAGGTGCAGCATATCGTGGAGAGCATTCGCTTCCCGAAAGGGGCGGGTGAGGCCCACGAGCATTGATCCACTCAGGGAGGGGCCAGGCCCCTCCCGTCGGAGGCACCATGGCCCTGGTTGAGATAAGTGAGTTTCTCGCCCGAACCACCCCCTTCCAGCAGTTGGGGAAGGAAGAGCAGACCGAGTTGGCGCGAGCCATCTCGGTTTATTATTTTCGGGCCCATGAGGTGGTCCCCGCCCCGGCGGGGCGCTTGATGATAGTGCGTACCGGCCTGTTTGCCCGCCACGACGGCCAGACGCTGCTGGAGAAGCTGCAAGAGGGAGACTTTGATGGCTACCAGGTGCCCGAGGGGCGCAGCGACCGGCTGATCTGCGAGGAAGACGCCCTGGTCTACTGGCTCGATGGCGAGGCGTTTGGCCGCTGCCGGCAGCGCTGGCCCGTGCTGGACAACTTCTTCCTGCGCCTGGCGGCTCGCACCCTGCACCAACAGACGCCGCCCCCGACCGAGGGCTACTTCACCCTCAAGGTACGCGACCTGGTGCGGGATCACAAGATAGTGACAGGCCCCCGGCAGACGGTGCAGGCCGCGGCGCAGCTGATGAGCGAGCGGCGCGTCTCCTCCCTGCTGGTGGAGGAGGAGGGGCGGCTGCTTGGCATCATCACGGACCGGGATCTGCGCAGCCGGGTGCTGGCACAGGGATTGCCTGCGCAGACACCGGTGGCCCAGGCGATGACCCGGGATCCGACCACCATCGACCGGGAAGCCTATCTGTTCGAGGCCCTGCAGCAGATGGGGCGCTGGCGAGTCCACCATTTGCCGGTGATGGGGGAGGGGCGAGTAGTCGGCATGGTCACGGTCACGGATCTGGTGCGGGCCCAGCAGGAGCATCCCGTCTATCTCCTGACCGACATAGAGCGCCAGCCCGATCTCGAGGGCCTGGTGCGTTGCAGCCGGCAGATCCCCAGGCTGACCCGTATTCTGGGGCGCCAGGGGGTGCCGGCCCACGAGGCGGCCCATATCCTGGCCACGGTGACGGACGCGCTGACCGGGCGGCTGATCGCCCTGGCCCTCTCGGCCCTGGGGCCGGCCCCTTGCGAGTTCTGCTGGCTCGTGTTTGGCTCCTTCGCCCGCCGGGATCAGGGACTGAACGGGGATCAGGACAACGGCCTGCTGCTGGCCGAACCCGCGGTGGGGGCGGTGGCCGACTACTTCGCCCGTCTGGCGCGCCTGGTGTGTGACGGCCTGGCCCGCTGCGGCCTGCCCTATTGCCCCGGCAACATCATGGCGACCAACCCGGATCTCTGCCTGGACGAGACCGGCTGGCTCGCCCGCTTTCGGGGCTGGTTCCAGACACCGACCCCCCAGGCCCTGCTCAACGCCACCGTCTTTTTCGACGTGCGCCTGGTGGTGGGCAGTCAGGCCCGTTTCGATGCCATGTTCGGCGCCATGGTGGTGGAGGCGGCGGCCCAGCCCCTCTTCCTGCTGCACCTGGCCCAGACGGCGTTGCAGCGGCGGGCCCCCCTCGGCCTGTTCAAGCACTTCATCCTGGAGCCGGACGGGCAGCAGCACAGGGGGCTGGATCTCAAGACTCGGGGGCTCAGCCTCATCACGGATCTGGTGCGGGTCTATGCCCTGGCCGCCGGGGTGACCGCCGTCGGGACCCGCCAGCGCCTGCGCGACCTGGAGGCGGCCGGCGCCATGGACAAAACGCTGTGCCGCAACCTGGGGGATGCCTTCGACTTGTTGGCCGAACTGCGCTGGAGACTGCACCTCGAGCAGCAGGAGAACCAGGAGACGGATCACCTCTCCAACCACCTGGATCCCGGCACCCTCTCGGGCCTGCAGCGCCATCAGCTCAAGGAGTGCTTCGCCGTGATCGAGGAGGGGCAGAGCCTGCTCTCTTACCGTTTCTGTCGCCAGCTATGAGTGCGGCAGCCTGGTTTGGCCGCTGGCCCCACCTCTGGCGGGCCGTGAGATCGGGACAGACCCTGGCCCAGCGTCGCTGCCTGGCCATCGATCTGGAGCTGACCGGCCTGGATCCCCGCCGGGATCACATCGTCAGCCTGGGCTGGGTGCCCATCGAGGGACGGGAGATCCGGCTGGCCCAGGCGCGCTACTTCCTGGTACGCCCCCCCGTCAGCGTGGGGCAGAGCGCCATCTACCACGGGGTGCATGACAGGGACTTGCAGGAGGCAGAGTCTCTCGAGACCGCCCTGCGCGCCCTGATGGATGCGGCGCAGGGTTGCCTGCTGGTGGCCCACAACAGCGCCCTGGAGCGCCGCTTCCTCGCGGCCGCCTGTCGGCAGTGCTTCGGCCATGAGCCGGGCTGGCCGTTTCTCGATACCCTGCGCCTCGAGCTGGCCCAGTTGCACCGGGCGGGGCGCACGGTGGGGGATGATGCCCTCACCCTGGCCCGTTGCCTGGCGCGTCACCATCTGCCCCCCCTCACCAGCCATCATGCCCTGGAAGATGCCTACGGCTGCGCCCTGCTGCTGCTGGCCCAGACCCGGCCAGAGACCCGGCTCGCCCCGCTGCTGCTGCAAGCCGGTTGAGGCGCTTGTGCTCCACCGCCTTCGCCCTTAGTCTAGTGGTTCGACCAGTTTCCACGACAAGGATGACCCATGGAAATGACAGTAACGACGCCCCTCTCGGGCCGGCCCAGGGTGAGCCTCACCTTCGATGAGGGCATCGCCGAGGTGGCGCTGACGCGCCCGGACAAGCTCAACGCCCTGGACCTGCCCATGTTCCGGGCGCTGGAGCAGACGCTGGTGCAGTTGCAGCAGACGCGTGGCTTGCGGGCGGTGATCCTGCGCGGCGAGGGGCGGGGCTTTTGCGCCGGGCTGGATGTGAAATCCATGCTCAGACAGCCGGTGGCGGCCCTCGATATCCTCAGACGCGAGGCGGACGAGGCGACCAACCTGGCCCAGCGGGTGGCCTATGGCTGGCACCAGCTGCCGGTGCCGGTGATCGCGGTGACCCAGGGGGTCTGTTTCGGCGGCGGCCTGCAGATTGCGCTCGGGGCCGATTTTCGCTTCAGCACCCCGGATTGCCGCTTCTCTGTGATGGAGATCAAGTGGGGCATCATCCCCGACATGAGCGGCAGCGTCACCCTGCGCAACCTGATGGGGGTGGACAGCGCCATGGCGCTGGCCATGAGCGGCCGCGAGCTGGAAGCCCAGGAGGCCAGGGCACTCGGCCTGGTGAGCCGGGTGTGCGAGGATCCCCTGGCCGAGGCGCGTGCCTTTGCCAAGACGCTTATCACCAAGTCGCCGGATGCGCTGGCGGGGATCAAGCGGCTCTACCAGCAGGCCTGGGCCCGCAGCGACGAGGCCATGCTCAAGGAGGAGACCCGCTTGCAGCGGCAGATCCTGGGGCGCCCCAACCAGTGGCGGGCCACCCTCAACAGCCTGTTTCGCTGGCGGCTGCGGTTCGGGCCGCGCCGCAACGCCCTCTGAGCAGGCGCAGGAAAAGAAAATGGCAGCCTCGGCTGCCATTTTTGATGGGGGTACTTGTGCTTATTTGGCGATGCTATCGGGATCCGCCTCGAAGGGGTGACCCGTGTTCTCGCGCATCAGGTTCACTTCGGCACGGTTGTCGATCCAGTAGTCCGCGTTCTTGATCCCCAGCTTCTCCGGGTGGAACACGGGGTCAACCCCTTGTGCCAGCTGGGCCTCGTAGTCCTTGAGGCAGACGAAGGCGGTCTTTTGCAGCAGCAAGATGGCGACGATGTTGAGCCAGGCCATCAGACCGACCCCGATATCCCCCAGACCCCAGGCCAGATCGGCGGTCTTGACGGTGCCGTACACGGTGGCGGCCATCAGGGCGATCTTCAGCAGGAAGGTGAGCCAGGGACGGCGGATCTTGCGGTTGATGAAGGCGATGTTGGTCTCGGCGATGTAGTAGTAGGCGACGATGGTGGTGAAGGCGAAGAAGAACAGGGCGATGGCGACGAAGTAGTTGCCAAAGCCGGGCATCATGCTCTCCATGGCGGTCTGCACATAGCCAGGACCTGCGGCAATGCCGGCGATCCCGGTGTAGATGGCGGCGCCGTCCGGACCCTGCACGTTGTACAGGCCGGTGATCAGCAGCATAAAGCCGGTGGCGGAGCAGACGAACAGGGTGTCGATGTAGACGGAGAACGCCTGCACCAGACCCTGCTTGGCCGGGTGGCTCACCGCCGCCGCGGAGGAGGCGTGGGGGCCAGTGCCCTGGGCGGCTTCGTTGGAGTAGACGCCGCGCTTGACGCCCCACATGATGGCCAGACCCAGAATGGCACCGAAGCCGGCTTCCAGACCGAAGGCGCTCTTCCAGATCAGCAGAATGATGGAGGGCAGCTGGCCGATGTTGAGGGCGATGATGACGCAGGCGACGATGATGTAGCCCAGCGCCATGAAGGGCACCACTGTACTGGCGAAGTGCGCGATGCGCTTGACGCCGCCGAAGATGATGAAGCCCAGCAGCAGGGCCAGCACGGCCGCGGTCACGTTGGGGCTGATACCAAAGGCGGTCTGCAGGCTGGAACCGATGGAGTTTGCCTGCACCCCTGGCAGCAAGACGCCGCAGGCGAAGATGGTGGCGATGGCGAAGATCCAGGCGTACCAACTCATGCCCAGACCCTTCTCGATGTAGAAGGCGGGGCCGCCGCGGTACTCACCGTTGATCTTCTCCTTGTAGACCTGACCCAAGGTGGATTCGACGAAGGCGGAGCTGGCGCCGAGGAAGGCCACCATCCACATCCAGAACAGGGCACCCGGGCCACCGAAGGTGATGGCGGTGGCCACACCGGCGATGTTACCGGTACCGACCCGGCCCGCCAGTGTCATGGAGAGCGCCTGGAAGGAAGAGACCCCGGCTTCGTTGGATTTTCCCTTGAACATCAGGCGGATCATGCCTTTGAGGTGACGCAGTTGCAAAAAGCGGCTGCGCAGGGAGAAGTAGAGGCCGACCCCCAGGCACAGATAGATGAGCGCTGGGCTCCAAATCACGCCATTGATGGCATTCACGATCTCGTTCATGTACAACAACTCCTTTGTTGTGAGACTGGTGGCGGGCTTTTGCCCACTCGATCTTTGTTATTCAGTCATTTCTGCTGTCGGCGTTGGCCGAGGCGTCTAACATATCGACTTGTTTCGGCGCTTCCCAGTGAAATTTGCGATCCTGTTGCCAATTTGTGAACTGGTCGTGATGGCGAGGCGGTTCACCGGGCTATGCCGAGGGGGTTAACTGGGTTATTTTCTCCTGAAACAGTACCTTGGCAGTGATTAAGCAAGTTTGGGGCCAATCATGAAAGAGCAACAAGAAGCAAGCCGGGAGAGCGGGCTGATCCGCCCGGCCTACGGCGAGGATGTGGCGGCGGTGGCCCGGCTGCTGGGGCAGCTTGGCTATGAGCAAGAGGGTGAACGACTGGCCGCGGCCCTGGCCGAGCAGGAAGCCGATCGCCAGGTGCTGGTGGCCGTGGAGGGGGCCATGGTGGTCGGCGTGCTGGTGCTCCATCTGTTGCGCCCGCTCCACCTGGCCAGCGGCTGGGGCCTCATCTCGGCCCTGGTGGTCGATGGGCAGGCGCGGGGCCTGGGGAGGGGCGCCGCCTTGCTGGCGGCGGCCGAGGCCCTGGCCCGGTCGGCCGGCTGTGGCCGGATAGAGCTCTCCAGCAGCCTGCATCGCGAGCGGGCGCACCATTTTTATCTCAGTCAGGGCTACCTGGACACACCCAGGCGTTTCGTCAAATCCCTGGCCATCACGGCAACATGAAGAGGAGTCGGTCATTGGGGGTTGCAACATGGTGGGCACAGACCCGCCTCGGTCGCTGGCTCGGCCGGCGGCTAGGTGCACCGAGTCAGTGCAAATCCACGGCGGCTGCCCACAGATCGGGCACCGTCATGGGGGAGGAGTGGCGTGAGTCGCTCGCGGCCATTCCCATCCTGCAGGGGCTGAGCGAGGGGGAGGGGGCGCGGCTGGTGGCCCTGGCCGAGCGACTGCTCGCCCGCAAGAGCTGGACCCTGATCGGAGTCGAGCTCAGCGAGCGGCAGCGCCGTGTCCTCGCCCTGCAGGCGGCCCTGCCGGTGCTGGCCCTGGGTCTGGAGTGGTATAGAGGCTTTCACGAGATCATCATCATTCCCGAGCCCGTCTCCCGCCGTCAGCAGGTGCAGGACGAGTTCGGTCTGGTCAGCGAGTTTGAAGAGGAGAACGCCGGGGAGGCCTGGCCCCAGGGGCCCCTGGTGCTGGCCTGGAGCGAGCTGCAGCAAGACGGTGACTGGGATGGCTACAACCTGATCATTCACGAGCTGGCCCACAAGCTCGACATGCTGGGAGGGGATGCGGACGGCGCGCCGCCCCTGCCAAGCGGCATGGATCAGCGGCAATGGACCCGGGCACTGCAAGGTGCGTTCGATGAGATGAACGAGCAGCTGGCCAGGGGCGAGGTGACGCAGATAGATCCCTATGCCGCCTCCCACCCCGCCGAGTTCTTCGCGGTGTGCAGCGAGAGCTTCTTCACCGATCCCCTGCGCCTGCGTGCCGTCTTTCCCGCCGTCTACCAGCAGCTCGCCCGCTTCTATGGCCAGCAGCCCGCCGACCGCTTCCCGTCAACCCGCTTGCTGGCGGGGGATCCTGAGGGCACTGGCTGACAGAGAGCTGGCCTTGGCGCCACAAAAACAAAAAGGCACCCGAAGGTGCCTTTTTCACATCAGCCTGTCTGGCTTGAGCGGTGCAGCTTACGCGGCAGCCTTGAGCTGGGCGGTGGCGGCTTTCTTGTGATCGCCGATGGGCAGCACGGTGCGGCCGAACTGCTCGTTGATCACGGTGGCCATGGCCAGGTAGATGGCGCTGGCGCCACAGATGATGCCTTCGAAACCGGCGATGGTGCCGATCAGGGTGCTGCCGGTGAAGTCACGGGCGGCCAGCAGGAAGAAGAGCACGGTCAGGGAGGCGAACACGAACTGCTTCACCCGCGGGAAGTTGACGGTCCCGATCAGCATGAACAGGGTGAACATGCCCCACATCAGCAGATACCAGCCCATGTAGGCGTGGGGAGTGGCGTCGGCCAGACCCATGGTCGGCATCACCAGCAGGAACACCAGGCTCCACCAGAAGGTGCCGTAGGAGATGAAGGCGGTGACACCGAAGGTGTTGCCACGCTTGTACTCCATGATACCGGCGATGATCTGGGCCAGGCCGCCATAGCACAGACCCATGGCCAGGATCATGGCGCTGATGGGGAAGAAACCTGCGTTATGGATGTTCAGCAGAATGGTGGTCATACCGAAACCCATCAGACCCAGAGGGGCAGGGTTGGCCAATTTTTCGCTCACTTGGTGTTCTCCAAAGATAGAGGTGGGGGGTTGATCAAAGGACGCGGGATTTTAGGCAGGGCCCCACGCCCTCGCAAGGGGGGAGGGGGGATTAATGATAAAAAAATTGCAACTCGGACCACAATGGCGATAAGTCGTGGAAAAGTGGTAGTTATCTGGTAAATGAAAAACGCTTTTTAGGTTATTTTTTTGTGTTGCTCCGGCTCGGGGAGCCCATGCCCAGGGGCGGCCCCGGCTTGCTTAGTCCGCAGGCAGGGTTCGCCTGGCCCCTTGTCTCGTCCTCTGCGCGCCGCCAGCCGGCGCAGGGCACCTTCAGCCGGCGCAGGCCATGCTCGCCGACAGGCGGTGCAGACCCTCGCCTGGCGACCCTTTGTCAGGGGAAACAGGGATAAAGGGCCCCTTTACTCCCCTTGGCCGCGAATATTCGCGAAACTTGGCCCCGGGGCCAGGTTCCGCGCCGCCACACCCCTGGGTCATTTGCTTCCTTGCCAACCAGATATGCCAACAAACAACGGCCATCAGACAAAAGCCATCAGACAAAAGCCATTAGACAAGGGCCATCAAGCAGAAGCCAGTAAACACGGGGGCCGGCTGGCAAAGATATGCCATCAAACTAGTGACGTGGAAAACCACACTGCGCTGCCGCCTGCCCCGAGGAAAGGGCTTCGCCGCCAGGATCAAAGAGGCGCGAGTCCATGGTCTCTGCCGCCAGCTTCAAAGGGAAGCGAGTCCGTGGTCTCCGCCGTCAGCATGAAAGAGGCGTGGGTCAGTGATCCTGGCGTCAGAAAGAGGTCAGTGGGCACTGCCGCCAGAACGGGAGAGGGGGGCCTCGGACCGCCAGCGGCCTGGGGCCATACCGTCAGCGCCAGGGGGGATTGCCAGCAGCCGAGGGGAGGGGGCTTGATATGACAGGGCTGTCAGCTGCGCTGCATCATAGCCTCAACGACAAGGATCACCGCCAGCAGCCGAGGGAAGGGGGCTTGATATGACAGGGCTGTCAGCTGCGCTGCATCATAGCCTCAACGACAGGTGCCAGCGCCAGTCGGGACGGGGGAAGGCAGAGTCATGGCCCGCCCTGTCCCCGGGTCGATCAAGAGGTCTGGCTGCGAGGCTGGCCGTCCCGAGCCGCCAGCAGATCCAGGGCGCCGCTGCAGCGGCGCTCCGCCGCCTCCAGCTCGGCCAGCACCATCTGGATATCCTCTTGCTGCTGGCGCAGGGCCTCGCGCTTGGCTTCGATCAACTGCACCATGGAGAGCAGCTGGGTACGGCTGGAGCGGTCGGTGTCGTACATGTCGAACAGCTCGCGGATCTCCGCCAGGCTGAAGCCGAGCCGCTTGCCGCGCAGGGTCAACTTCAGCCGGATCTTGTCCTTGTGGCTGTAGATGCGGTTCTGCCCCTCCCGGGTCGGCGAGATGAGCCCCTCGTCCTCGTAGTAGCGGATGGTGCGGGCCGTGATGTCAAACTCCTGGGCCAGCTCGGAGATGCTGTAGGTGACCTCCTTGCCTGCGTGATCATGTGGCATGGCAGTTCCCCTCCTGGGCGTCGATGCTGCTTCCCCTGCTACGGGCGGACAGGGCCCGACCCACCCGGGAGCCGTTGGGGCGGCCGAGCTGCTCGCTCACCCATTGGCCGGTGGCGGCCAGTGCGTCCAGATTCACCCCAGTGCTCATGCCAAGGCCGTGCAGCAGATAGAGAACCTCTTCCGAGGCGACGTTGCCCGAGGCGCCGGGGGCATAGGGGCAGCCGCCGAGCCCGGCCACCGAGCTGTCTATGGTGCGGATGCCCCGCTCCAGGGCGGGGATCAGGTTGGTCAGGGCCTGGCCATAGGTGTCATGAAAATGCACCGCGAGGCGGCCCACCGGGATCTCTCTGAGCACCGCATCGAGCATGGGCACTACTGTGCCCAGGGTGCCGACCCCTGTGGTGTCCCCAAGGGAGATCTCGTGGCAGCCCAGATCCAGCAGGCGCTCGGCCACGGCTGCCACCCGCTTGGGGGAGGTGGGCCCGTCGAACGGGCAGGCGATGACGGTGGAAAGGTAACCCCGCACCTTGATGCCGAGGCGGCGGGCCTCGGCCACCAGGGGGGCGAAGCGGATCAGTGATTCCTCCACGCCGATGCCGATGTTGGCGCGGGTGAAGCCGTCGGAGCAGGCGGTGAAGAGGCCAATCTCGTCCACCCTGGCCTGGATCGCCGCCTGCAGGCCCTGCAGGTTGGGCACCAGGGCGCCATAACGGACCGGGCCCTGGCGGGGCAGCATGGCCAGCAGTTCGGCGGAGTCCGCCATCTGCGGCACTCGCCTGGGGGAGACGAAGGCCCCCACCTCTATTCGTTGCAGACCGCTGGCCGCGAGCCGGGTGATCAGCTCCCGCTTCTGGGCAAGGGTGAGGCGGACGGCCTCGTTCTGCAGGCCGTCCCTCGGCCCCACCTCGACCAGGCTGACCCTGTCATCCCCTTCAATGATGTGCGTCATCTTGCCCCCTCATGGTGACTCTTCATGTTCTCTCCTGCTCTGTGGATGCCGGCTCGCCGCCCTCCCGGGTCGCGTCTTGAAAGCGCACAAGGGAGACTCCCTGGCTGATCTGCTGCCCCACCTGGCAGAGCAGCTCGGCGATCACCCCATCCTGCTCGGCGCGCACCTGATGCTCCATCTTCATCGCCTCCATCACCAGCAGGGGTTGCCCCCGGCTGACGGATTGCCCGGCCTCGACCAGCAGGGCCACCACCAGGCCATGCATGGGGGCGATCGCCCCCTGAGGGTCAGGGGCCTGGTGATCACCAGGGTGCCGATGGCGGTGATCATCGGCGGCGAAAGGAATGCGCCTGCCATCGAGTTGCAGCACGAAGGCCCCGTCTGCCCCCGGGGTGACGGGGCAGCGCAGCCAGCGGCCCGCCCGCTGCAGGCGGATATGATCAGTGCCCAGCGCATAGGGGTAGGTTTCCCCCTGCCAGGTGAGCCGATCGCCGTGCCCGGCCAGGGTCAGCACCCGGCTCTCCTCGCCGATGCGCACCGCCGCCGAGAGGCACCTGCTCTCCCCCAGCCGAAAGCCGGGGGCCTGCTGCCAGGGGGAGGGGCCGGTGCGACTGGCGAGCCAGAGGGTGGCCAGCGGCCAGGCGAGGTCCGGGGTGGCCAGGGATTCGGTGGGAATGGGCCACTGGGTGTGATGCGCCATGGCCAACACGTCCGGCTCCTCACACAGGCGCAGCAAGAGCGGGCCGTTGTGCACCAGGGGGCCGAGACTCAGGGCCGCCAGGGCATCGGCCAGCCTGGCGAAGGCCTGGGCGCGGCTCTGGCCGTGGGCGACCAGCTTGGCGATCATGGGATCGTAATAGGGGCTCACCTCATCGCCGGTGCTCACACCTGTGTCGATGCGCACTCCCTGTGGCCAGTGCAGCCAGTGGATGGGGCCGCTCGCGGGCAAGAAGCCTGCGCCAACGTCCTCGGCATAGAGGCGCGCCTCCACCGCATGGCCGCTCAGCACCACGTCTTCCTGGGTGAGCGGCAGTGGCCTGCCCTCGGCCACCGCCAGCTGCCAGGTCACCAGATCCTGGCCGGTGACCGCCTCGGTGACCGGGTGCTCCACCTGCAGCCGGGTGTTCATCTCCATGAAGAAGAATGCGTCCCCGCACAGCAGAAATTCGATGGTGCCGGCCCCCACATAGTCGATGGCCCGGGCGGCGGCCACGGCGGCCTCGCCCATGGCGCGGCGAAGCGCCGGGGCTATGTCGGGGGCGGGGGCCTCTTCGATCACCTTCTGGTGGCGGCGCTGCAAGGAGCAGTCCCTGTCCCCCAGGTAGAGGGCGTTGCCGAGGGTATCGGCGAAGACCTGCACCTCCACGTGGCGGGCACGGGGGAGGTAGCGCTCCAGCAGCACGTTGTCATCCCCGAAGGCGGCCAGGGCTTCCCGTTTCACCGCCGCCAGGGCGGCGTCAAACTCGTCAATCTGCTCGACCCGGCGCATCCCCTTGCCACCGCCGCCGCTGGCGGCCTTGATCAGCAGCGGAAAGCCGATGCGGCTTGCCTGATCACGCAGCAAGTCGGGGTATTGATCCGGGCCGTGATAGCCGGGCAGCACGGGGACGCCTGCCGCCTCCATCAGTGCCTTGGCGCCGGACTTGTCCCCCATGGCGCGAATGGCGGCGCCGCCCGGGCCGATGAAGCGCAGCCCCAGGTTGGCGCAGGCGTTGGCAAAGTCGCTGTTCTCCGACAGAAAGCCGTAGCCGGGATGCACGGCGTCGGCCCCGGCCTCGCGGGCAATCTTCAGCACCTTGGCGGTGTCGAGGTAGCTCTCCCGGGCGGGGGCGGGCCCCAGATGCCAGGCCTCGTCGGCTTGCCTCACGTGCATGGCGCGGGCGTCGGCATCCGAGTAGAGGGCTATGGTGTGAATGCCGAGGCGTTTCGCCGTCTTGATGATGCGCACGGCAATTTCGCCGCGATTGGCGATCAGCAGACGCTGGATGGGAGTCTGATCTGTCATGTCTGCTCCTCGTTATTCATAAAGGCACCCTCGTTTATGGAGCGATTGAGGGGGGCAAGGGGTTGATCCGCCCCCCGGTTATCCTCGCCGTGGTTGGCGACAAGAGGGCGCTTGATGGGCCGGTATTGCGTCATGTCTCATCCTTGAAACGGGGGCGCCAGCTGGGGGGGCGCTTGTCGAAGAAGGCCTGCATCCCCTCCTGGGCTTCGAGGCCGACCCGCACCCGGGCGATGGTCTCGACGGTTCGCTCTTCGTGCTGGCGGCCGGGCTGGTGTTCGATGGCGGCCAGCAGTCGCTTGGTCTCCTTCATCGCCTCGGGCCCGTTGCGGCAAAGACGCATCCCCAAGGCCCGCCCCTCCGAGAGCAGCATCCCCGGCGCGCAGAGCCGGTGCGCCACGTTGAGGCGGCAGGCGGTGATGGCATCGAAGGGTTCGGCGCTCAGCATGTAGCGGCGGGCCTGGCGCATCCCCATGGCGCGCACCACATAGGGGCTGATCACCGCAGGCACCAGCCCCAGGCTCACTTCGGAGAGGCAGAAGCGCGCATCCTCGCTGGCCAGCACCATGTCGCAGGCACAGAGCAGGCCGAGCGCCCCGCCATAGGCCGCCCCCTGCACCAGGGCCACGGTAGGGAAGGGCAGTTCGTCCAGGGCTTGCATCAACCTGGCCAGCACCCGGGCATCCTCCCGGTTTCTTTCAAACGAGCTGGGATCGAAGTCGCCATGGCACTGGTTGCGCATCCAGTTGAGATCGGCGCCGGCGCAAAAGTGGTTGCCCTCTGCCCGCAGCAGCAGGACATGGGGGCGTTCGGCCAGCGGCTGGCCGTGGCAGTGGGCCAGCTCCTCCAGGCAGTCGAGCAAGCCCTGCATCAGCGCGGCGTCGAGGGCGTTGTGGCGCGCCGGGCGTGCCAGCACCAGCTCAACCAGCGGACCGTGGCGCTCCAGCCGACAGCCGGCCAGGGGGTCATTGCACAGTGGATCGGACATGTCGCACTCCTTACATCCTGAAGATGCCGTATTGCTCGGGCCCGGGCTTGGCCCCCTGGCAGGCGGCCAGCGCCAGAGCCAGCACGGTGCGGCTCTGGACCGGGTCGATGACGCCGTCATCCCAGAGCCTGGCACTGGCGTAGTAGGGGTGGCCCTGGCGCTCGTACTGCGCGATCACGGGGGCGCGGATGGCGTCCGCCTCCTGCTCCCCCAGGGTCTTGCCGTCGGCCGCCAGCTTGTCCCGGCGCACCTGCACCAGCACGTTGGCAGCTTGCTCGCCCCCCATGACGGAGATGCGACTGCCCGGCCAGCTGAACAGAAAATCGGGCTCATAGGCGCGGCCGCACATGCCGTAGTTGCCGGCGCCAAAGCTGCCCCCGACGAGCAAGGTTATTTTGGGCACCCGGCTGCAGGCGACGGCGGTGACCAGCTTGGCGCCGTGCTTGGCGATCCCCTCCCGCTCGGCTTGGCTTCCCACCATAAAGCCGGTGATGTTCTGCAAAAACAGCAGGGGAATGGCGCGCCTGTTGCACAGCTGGATGAAGTGGGCGCCTTTCTGGGCGCTGTCGCTGTGGAGCACGCCGTTGTTGGCGAGGATCCCCACTTGCATGCCCTGGATGCGGGCAAAGCCGGTGACGAGTGTGGTGCCGAACAGAGCCTTGAATTCATCCAGCACAGAGCCATCCACCAGGCGGGCGATGAGCTCCCGGGCGTCATAGGCGCGCTTGAGGCTGGTGCCCACCAGGCCGTAGAGCTCCTCTATGGGATAGAGGGGCTCATCGTAGCTTGGGTGGCATGAAGGCAAACCCGAGGCTGGCAGGCTGTTATCCCCCAGATTGCTCACCAGAGTGCGGGCGATGGCCAGGGCATGGGCATCGTCTTCGGCCAGGTGGTCGGCCACCCCGGAGTGGGCGCAGTGCACCAGGGCGCCCCCCAGGGCTTCGGCGCTGATCTCCTCGCCGGTGGCGGCTTTGACCAGGGGCGGGCCCGCCAGGAAGATGGTGGCCTGCTCCTTTACCATGATGGACTCGTCCGCCATGGCAGGCACATAGGCGCCCCCGGCGGTGCACAGCCCCATCACCACGGCGAGCTGGGGGATATTCTGGGCCGACATCCGGGCCTGGTTGTAGAAGATGCGGCCAAAATGCTCCCTGTCGGGGAACACCTGGTCCTGCATGGGGAGGAAGGCACCGCCGGAATCCACCAGATAGAGGCAGGGGAGGCGCAGCCGCTCGGCGATGGCCTGGGACCGCAGGTGCTTTTTCACCGTGAGGGGGTAGTAGGTGCCCCCCTTGACGGTGGCGTCGTTCACCACCAGCAGGCAGAGCCGGCCCGCAATCTGGCCGAGCCCTGTGATGATGCCGGCGGCGGGCACGGGGTCGTCATAGACCTGCCAGGCGGCCAGGGCCGAGAGCTCGAGGAAGGGGGAGCCCGGGTCGAGCAGCTGATCGATGCGCTCCCTGGGCAGCAGCTTGCCGCGGGCCTGGTGGCGGGCGTTGTTGGCCGCGCCGCCGCCCTGGGCTATCTCGGCGAGGCGGGCGTTGAGATCGGCCACCAGGGCCTGCATGGCGGCCCGATTGGCGGCAAACTCGGCGCTCGTTGTATCCAGGCGGGAGTGGATCTGGCTCATGGGTTCTCTCCCATCTGGTTGTTGCTGCCGATGGCAGGTGACAAAGGAAGACGCGTCATACCTGCTCTCCCATCAGCTCGCGGCCGATGAGCCAGCGGCGGATCTCCGAGGTGCCGGCCCCTATCTCGTAGAGCTTGGCGTCCCGCAGCAGGCGGCCTGTGGGGTAGTCGTTGATATAGCCGTTGCCGCCGAGCAGCTGGATGGCATCCAGCGCCATCTGGGTGGCATTCTCGGCGGCAAAGAGGATGGCGGCGGCGCAATCCTTGCGGCTGGTATGGCCCTGATCGCAGGCCGCAGCCACCGAATAGACCAGGGCGCGGCTGCTGGCGAGCCTTGTATACATGTCCGCCAGCTTGCCCTGCACCAGCTGGAACTCGCCGATGGCCTGGCCGAACTGCTTGCGCTCGCGCACATAGGGCAGCACCACGTCCATGCAGGCCTGCATGATGCCAAGGGGACCGGCGGCCAGCACCACCCGTTCGTAATCGAGGCCGCTCATCAGTACCCTGGCACCACCGTGCAGGGGGCCGAGCAGGTTCTCGGCCGGCACCCGGCAGTGGTCGAACACCAGCTCGCAGGTGCTGGAGCCGCGCATGCCGAGCTTGTCGAGTTTCTGGGCTGTGGTGAATCCCGGGGTGCCCGCCTCGACGATGAAGGCGGAGATCCCCTTGGCCCCGGCACTGGCATCCGTCTTGGCATAGATGACGAAGGTGTCGGCATCCGGGCCATTGGTGATCCACATCTTGTTGCCATTGAGCACGAAGTGATCGCCTTCGCGCACCGCGGTGAGGCGCATGCTGACCACGTCTGAGCCGGCCCCCGGCTCGCTCATGGCCAGCGCCCCCACCTGTTTGCCGCTCACCAGATCGGGCAGGTAGCGGGCCTTCTGATCAGGGGTGCCGTGGCGGTGGATCTGGTTGATGCAGAGGTTGGAGTGGGCGCCGTAGGAGAGGCCGACCGAGGCGCTGGCGCGGCTCACCTGCTCCATCACCAGCACATGGGCCAGATAACCCAGATCCACACCCTCATACTCTTCCGCCACCGTAATGCCGTGCAGCCCCAGCTCGCCCATCAAAGGCCAGAGGTCGCGGGGGAAGGCGTTGCTCTGGTCAATCTCGGCGGCGCGCGGGGCGATCACTTTTTGGCAGAAGGCCTCGACCTGCTCGGTCAGGGCGCACAGGGTCTCATCCATCAGGGCATGCATCCTTGCTCTCCTTAATTGAAGGGGTAGGTTCGATCGGGTTCCAGATGGGCGCAGGCAGGGGCCAAACTGGTCAGTCCATCACTGGCATAAGTTTACGTTAGCGTAAACGTAAATCAATTGTTAGTCTAAGGTAAATTCCGGGCGACCAGGGGGCGGCGCCGTGCCAGCCCCTGTCATCCATTCGGCGAACAAGACTCAAAGGAGTGAGGAAGATGACCAGCCATGCCACCCTGTACGGGGATCTGCCGCTCTATATCCATGGCGGGCCCCACGCCTCGGCCACGGATCAGTGGATCGAGGTGACCAATCCGGCGGATCAGAGCCTGCTGGCGCGCGCCCCCAGGGCCACGGCCGAGGAGGTGGATCTGGCGGTGCGGGCCGCTCACGACGCCTATCTGCTGTGGCGGGAGGTGCCGGCCCCCGAGCGGGCCCGGGTCATGTTCAACTATCAGCATCTGCTCAAAGCCCATCACGACGAGCTGGCGACCCTGCTGGCCCAGGAGACAGGCAAGAATCTGGCGGACGCCAGGGGAGATGTGTGGCGCGGCATCGAGGTGGTGGAGCAGGCCTGCGGCGTCGCCAGCCAGAGTCTGGGGGAGACCATGGGCAATGTGGCGCGCCGGGTGGACGGCCACTCCTGGGTGCAGCCCCTCGGGGTCTGCGTCGGCATCACGCCGTTCAACTTCCCGGCCATGATACCGCTGTGGATGTTTCCCCTGGCGGTGGCCTGCGGCAACGGCTTCGTGCTCAAGCCCTCCGAGCAGGATCCCCTGACCCCCATGCGCCTGGCCGAGCTGTTTACCGAGGCGGGGGCGCCGGCGGGCATCCTCAGCGTGGTGCACGGGGGCGCCGAGCAGGTGGATGCGCTGCTGGCCCACCCTGACGTCAAGGCGGTGAGCTTCGTGGGCTCGGCCCGGGTGGGCGCCCACGTCTATCGCACCGCCACCGACCACCTCAAGCGGGCCCAGTGTTTCGTCGGTGCCAAGAACCACATGGTGATCATGCCCGATGCCAACAAGGCGCAGGTGCTGAGCAACCTGGTGGGGGCCGGGGTGGGGGCCGCCGGTCAGCGCTGCATGGCCATCAGCGTGGCGGTGTTCGTGGGCGGCGCCCGCGACTGGATCCCGGATCTCGCCGCCGAGTTCGCCAGGGTCAAGCCGGGTGTCTGGCACGATCCCGAGGCAGCTTATGGTCCCCTTATCAGCCCTGAAGCCAAGGTTCGAGTCGAGGGGTTGATTGAAGCAGGCATGGCCGAGGGGGCCCAGTGTCTGCTGGACGGGCGTTTTTGCGACGTGCCCGGCTACCCGGTGGGCAACTGGGTGGGGCCCACCCTGTTTCGCGGCGTGACCCCCGAGATGCGCATCTACCAGGAGGAGATCTTCGGCCCCGTGCTCGCCTGCCTGGAGGTGGAGAGTCTGGACGAGGCGCTCGCCCTCATCAACGCCAACCCCTATGGCAACGGCACCTCCCTCTTCACCGGCTGCGGCGCCGCGGCCCGCAAGTTTCGCCACGAGGTGGCGGTGGGCCAGGTGGGGATCAATGTCCCCATCCCGGTGCCACTGCCGTTCTTCTCCTTCACCGGCTGGCGTGGCTCCTTCTACGGGGATCTGCACGCCTACGGCAAGCAGGCGGTGCGCTTCTACACCGAGACCAAGACGGTGACCGAACGCTGGTTCGACGAAGACATCGCCACAGGCCCCAACATGACCATCAACCTGCGCTGAGGGAGGCGAACTGCCCATGAATTTCAATTTGACCGAGGATCAGCGCGCCTACTGCGAGGCCGCCACCGCCTTTGCCAACGAGGCGCTCAAGCCCAATGCCGCCCGCT
The DNA here is from genome assembly GCF_054052445.1 of Aeromonas crassostreae. NCBI lineage: Bacteria > Pseudomonadati > Pseudomonadota > Gammaproteobacteria > Aeromonadales > Aeromonadaceae > Aeromonas > Aeromonas crassostreae. The sequence goes on from NZ_JBSTYM010000003.1 coordinate 249,687, forward strand.
GGGACAGGGATCACGAGTTCCCCATCCCCACCATCAGGGAGGCGGCGGCGCTCGGCTTTTGCGGCCTCTATACCCCGGAGCAGTACGGCGGCCTCGGCCTGCCGCGCCTCGATGCCAGCCTCATCTTCGAGCGTCTGGCCATGGGCTGCACCTCCACCACCGCCTACCTGACCATCCACAACATGGTGAGCTGGATGCTGGGCAGCTGGCTGCCTCCCGAGGTGGCAGCAGAATGGGTACCGAGGCTGGCCAGCGGCGAGCTGCTGGGCTCCTACTGCCTCACCGAGCCGGGGGCGGGATCGGACGCCGCCGCCCTCAAGACCCGCGCGGTGCGAGACGGCGAAGATTACCTCCTCGAGGGCAGCAAGGTATTCATCTCGGGGGCGGGCAGCACCCAGGTGCTGGTGGTGATGGCCCGCAGCGGGGGGGAGGGGGCCAGGGGCATTTCTGCCTTTATGGTGCCTGCCGACAGCGCAGGCATCACCTACGGCAAACCGGAGGAGAAGCTGGGCTGGCACAGCCAGCCGACCCGGGAGGTGAATTTCAGCGCCGTGCGCATCCCAACCCGTTACCGGCTGGGGGAGGAGGGAGAGGGGTTCAGGTTTGCCATGCAGGCGCTCGATGGGGGGCGCATCAACATCGCCAGCTGCTCGGTGGGCACCGCCCAGCAGGCGCTGGATGACGCCCTTGCCCATGTGCAGCAGCGCCAGCAATTTGGCCATCCCATCGGCGAATTCCAGAGCGTGCAGTTTCGTCTGGCGGACATGGCCACCGAGCTCGCCGCCGCCCGCCTGCTGGTGCGCCAGGCCGCCGCCAAGCTCGACGGCGGCAGCCCGGACAAGAGCGCCTGGTGCGCCATGGCCAAGCGCCTGGCCACGGATGTGGGCTATCGGGTCTGCGACGAGGCCCTGCAACTCTTTGGCGGCTATGGTTATATCCGCGAATACCCGCTCGAGCGTTACCTGCGTGACACCCGGGTCCATCGCATCCTGGAGGGGACCAACGAGGTGATGCGGCTCATCATCGCCCGCCGCCTGCTGGCGGCCCCCTCCCTGATCCTGGAATGAGGGGCGCCAGATGCCGCCCACACACAAGGATGATCCCATGACGAGGATACAGCTGGAATACCACGGCCACGTGGCCTACATCACCCTCGACCATCCCCCCGCCAACACCTGGACCCTGGCCAGCCTGCGCGCCTTCGTGCAGATGATGGCCGAGCTCGATGGCAAACCCGAGATAGTGGCCCTGGTCGTGCGCGGGGCCGGCGACAAGTTCTTCTGCGCCGGCGCCGATCTCAAGATGTTTGCCGATGGCGATAGCCAGCATGCCGAGCAGGTGGCCCAGGCCTTTGGCGAGGCGTTCGAGGCCCTGGCCCGCTTTCACGGGGTCAGCATCGCCGCCATCAATGGCTTTGCCATGGGAGGGGGCCTGGAGGTGGCGCTCGCCTGCGACATTCGCATCGCCGAGCAGCAGGCCATCATGGGGCTGCCGGAGGCGTCGGTGGGCCTGCTGCCCTGCGCCGGCGGCACCCAGCGCCTGACCGAGCTGGTGGGGCCGGGCTGGGCCAAGCGGATGATACTGTGCGGCGAGAAGGTGGATGCCACCCTGGCCTACCAGATCGGCCTGGTGGAGGAGGTGGTCAAGGTGGGCCGCGCCTGGGAGGCGGCGCGCCAGATGGCGACCCATGCCGAGCGCCAGAGCCCGGCCGCCCTGCGCGCCTGCAAGCAGCTCATCAACGAGGGGCGTCGTCGCCCCAGGGATCAGGCCCTGCCCATGGAGCGCACCCTCTTTCTCGGTCTCTTCGAGGACCCCAATCAGCGGGAGGGGGTGGCCGCCTTTCTCGAGAAGCGGGCGCCGCGCTGGCGTTATGGGGCGGCGAGCGAACGCAATGAACCGAACCAGCAGCCGGGATGAGGGGGTATCGATGACATCTGAGATGAGAGAGGGAGTCCGGGCAGAGTGGTTGCCGACCCGGGATGGTCGATGGCTCGGGGTGTTGACCCTGGACAGCCCCGCCTCCCTCAATGCCTTGAGCCTGCCGATGATCCAGGCCCTGACTCGGCACCTGCGCGACTGGGAGCAAGATCCCCGGGTGTGCGCCGTGCTGCTGGAGGGGGCGGGGGAGAAGGCGTTTTGCGCCGGGGGGGATATCCGCTCCTTCTACCATGAGCGCCAGCGCATGAGCGATGGCGAACTGTTTCACTATGCGCGGGACTTCTTCTTGCAGGAGTACCGGCTCGACCTGCTGATCCACCAGTATGGCAAGCCCCTTGTCTGCCTCGCCGACGGCATCTGCATGGGCGGCGGCATGGGGCTGCTGGCGGGAGCCCGTTCTCGGCTGGTCACGGACTCGAGCCTGCTGGCCATGCCGGAGGTGAGCATAGGCCTTTACCCCGATGTGGGGGCGAGCTGGTGGCTGAGCCGCCTGCCCGGGCGGCTCGGGCTCTGGCTCGGCCTCACCGGGGCCCGCTGCAACGGCGCCGATGCCCTGGGGCTGGGGCTGGCGGACTGGGGCCTGGCCCGCACCGATCGCCCCCGCCTGATGGCGGCGCTGCTGGCGCTGGACTGGCAACAGGATGGCGAGGCCCTGGATGACGCGCTGGCGTTGTGCTTCTCGGCCCTGGCAGCCCAGGCGACCCTGCCGCCGCCCCTCTTGCTGCCCTGGCGGGAACAGATCGAGGCCCTGCTGGCGGGCCGCAGCCTGGCGGGGGTGCTGGCCCGCCTGTTCGAGGCGCCCCTGGAGGGGGCCCTGGCCCAGCAGCGGGAGACCTGCCGTGGCGGCAGCCCCTTGAGCCGGGCCTTGCTGTGGCGCCAATACTGGCAGGGGCGTCACCTCTCCCTGGCCGAAGCCTTCGCCGAGGAGCTGACCCTGTCGGTGAACTGCGTGCTGAGGGGGGATTTTATCGAAGGAGTGAGGGCGCTGCTCATCGACAAGGACAAGGAGCCTCACTGGCAGGGGCCCGAGGCCCTGGACGGGATCGCGGACTTCTACCGCTGGCCGGTCCTGGCGGGGGAGACGGACAACCCGCTCTGGCGCGGGCTGAAGCAACAAGCTGACAAGCAAGGGAGAGCATCATGATCACAGGGGTAGGGTTTATCGGCCTTGGCAACATGGGGGGGCCCATGGCGGCCAACCTGGCCAGGGCTGGGCTGAGGGTGCAGGTGTTCGATCTGCTGCCCGATCATCTTATCGCCGCCGAGCAGGCGGGCTGTCACTGCGCCGCCAGCGCCGCCCAGGCGGTCGCGGGGTGCGATCTGGTGATCAGCATGCTGCCCGCCGGGGAGCATGTGGTGGGGCTCTGGCTCGGCTCGGGCTCTGGGGACATAGTGGGCAACGGCCTGCTGGCCGCGCTGAGCCCGGACACCCTGGTCATCGACTGCTCCACCATAGACGTGGCCTCGGCCCGGGCCGTGGGGGAGGCCGCCCGGGCCCTGGGCCATCGCTTCATCGATGCCCCCGTCTCCGGCGGGGTGGCGGGGGCGGCGGCTGGCACCCTCACTTTTATCGTCGGGGGCGAGCGCGCCGATTTCGAGGCGGCCAAGCCGGTGCTGGCCCACATGGGGCAGAACCTGTTCCATGCCGGGGGCCTGGGGGCGGGCCAGATCGCCAAGATGTGCAACAACATGCTGCTCGCCATCCAGATGGCGGGCACCGCGGAGGCCCTGGCGCTGGGGGTGAAGGAGGGGCTGGATCCGGCCGTGCTCTCCGGCATCATGGCCAAGAGCTCGGGCAGCAACTGGAGCCTGGAACGCTACAACCCCTGGCCCGGGGTGATGGAGAATGTGCCCGCATCGCGCGACTATCAGGGGGGCTTCATGACCCGGCTCATGGTGAAAGACCTGGGGCTGGCCATGGCCCTGGCCGAACATGCCCACAGCGCCGTCCCCCTGGGGGCCCTGGCCCGCAACCTGTTCAACCTGCATGCCAGCCGGGGGGAGGGGGAGCGGGATTTCTCCAGCATCCTCAACCTCTATCGGGAAGCCGAGTGAGACGAGATGGCCAAGGGGCGGGCCGCCGGGGCCCGTCAGCAGAGACAACGAGGAGCCGAAATGGAACTGAACAACAAGCTGATCGCCGTGACAGGGGCGGGGCGAGGGCTGGGGCGGGCCATCGCCCTGGCGTTGGCGGCCCGGGGGGCCAGGCTGGCCCTGATCGATGTCAACCGGGCGGATCTGGAGATCACCGAGGCCGAGCTGCAGAGCCGGGGCGGAGTCTGCTCGCTCCATGTCTGCAACGTGGCCGACGAGCAGGAGGTGGAGGCGAGCTTTGCCGCCATCGAGCACCTTGGTTCTCTCGCCGGCCTCGTCAACTGCGCCGGGATCCTGCGGGACGGCATGCTGATCAAGGTGAAAGAAGGGGCGCTGGTGGAGAAGATGAGCCTGGCCCAATGGCAGGCAGTGATCGACGTCAACCTGACCGGCACCTTCCTGTGCGGCCGCGAGGGGGCGGCCCTGATGGCGCGCCACGGCGAGGGAGGGGTCATCATCAACATCTCCTCCATCGCCCGGGCCGGCAACATGGGGCAGAGCAACTATGCCGCCAGCAAGGCGGGGGTGGCCGCCCTGGTGGTGACCTGGGCGCGGGAGCTGGCCCGCCACGGCATCCGGGTGATGGGCATCGCCCCCGGGGTGTTTGCCACCGAGATGACGGCGGCCATGAAACCCGAGGCCATGGATCGCATGCTGCAGGCGATCCCCGCCGCTCGCCTGGGGCAGGCCGATCAGCTGGCCGATGCGGTGGCCTTCATCCTCGGCAACGACTATCTCTCCGGGCGCATGATAGAGCTGGACGGCGGCCTGCGGCTCTAGCCGAAGGCGGCCAGCGACGGGGCGCCCTGGGCTCCCCGTCGTCATTTGCAGTGGGCGCCATCTGCATGGCCATGCAAGGCGTCATGGGGCGCGCAGAGGGGAAAGATGGCGGGATCTGGCCCCAATCCGGCAGAGTTTGACCCAGCTCACACGCCGATCCCCGTACTTCTGTAAAATTGCGCCCGGTCAAGGTGGTCAACGATCGATACGGCGAAGGATTGCGAGCCGTATAGTCATGCAATATAGTTGCCGCCTTTTTCAGGGGCAGGGATAGTCGCTCCCAGATGATGCGTGTCGAATTGAGCAGGGATCCTCAACCGCCGCCCAGACAAGCAACAGGATAGCGATGGACAAGAAACTCGGGCTCGGTGCGCTCATCTCGCTGGTGATCGGCTCCATGATAGGGGCCGGTGTGTTCAGCCTGCCGCAGAACATCGCCGCCCATGCCAGCGTCGGGGCCGTGGCCCTGGGCTGGACCATCACCGGGATGGGCATGATCTGCCTGGCCCTGGTCTATCAGACCCTCTCCCTGCGCCGCCCGGATCTCGATGGCGGCATCTTCAGCTATGCCAAGGCCGGTTTCGGTGACTTCGTCGGCTTCAATGCCGCCTGGGGCTACTGGATCTGCCAGCTGCTGGCCAACGTCTCCTATGCCGTGGTGGTGTTCAGCGCCCTGAGCTACTTCTTCGACACCCCGGACCAGGTCATCTTCGGCGATGGCAACACCCCGATCGCCATCACGCTGGCCTCCCTGCTCATCTGGTCGGTACACGCCCTGGTGCTGCGGGGAGTGCAGGTGGCGGCCCTGGTCAACATGGTGACCACCATCGCCAAGATGGTGCCCCTCATCGTGTTCTGCGTCGCCGTGCTGCTCGCCTTCAATCTGGATACCTTCACCCTGGACATCTGGGGGCAGGGCAATAGCGATCTTGGCTCCGTGATGGAGCAGGTCAAGTCCACCATGAAGGTGACCCTCTGGGTCTTCATCGGCATCGAGGGGGCCGTGGTGGTCTCCGCCCGTGCCCGCCATCGCAAGGACGTGGGCCGCGCCACCGTGTTGGCCCTGCTCGGCGCCCTGACCCTCTATGTCATGGTCACCCTCTTCTCCCTGGGAGTGATGAGCCAGCCCGAGCTGGCGGCCCTGAAAAATCCCTCCACCGCCATGATACTGGAGGCCGTGGTCGGCCCCTGGGGCGCCTGGCTCATCAACATAGGCCTGGTGATCTCCGTGATGGGGGCCCTGCTGAGCTGGACAGTGCTGGCGGCTGAGGTGCCCTTCATCGCCGGCAAGACCGGGGTCTTTCCGGCCTGGTTCGCCCGGGAGAACGAGCGGGGCTCCCCCAGCGTCGCCCTCTGGTGCTCCACCTGCCTGGTGCAGGCCTTCCTCATCATCATCTATTTCCAGAGCAGCACCTATCTGGCCCTGGTCAACATCACCACGGCCGCGGCCCTGGTGCCTTACGTCTTCTCCGGCGCCTATGGCCTCAAGCTGGCCCTGAGCGGCCAGACCTATCAGGGCCAGCCCCATCAGCGCAAGCGGGACATGATGCTGGCCCTGGTGGCCACCGGCTACGGCTGCTGGCTGGTCTATGCCGCCGGGATCGAGTACCTGCTGCTGGTGGCCCTGCTCTACAGTCCGGGCATCTTCATCTACTGGAAGGCGCGCCAACATCACGGCCTGCGCGGCCTCAACCGGCTGGAGCAGGGGATGACGGCGGCCCTGCTGGGCTTTGCCGTGCTGGCCTTCTACAAGGTGATGGACGGTACCATTCCCCTGAGTTAGTCGGCACAATAGCGAGGTGGCCCCTGGGCCACCTCTTTTTTTGCCCCCCTGGCTGCCCACCTCCCCGGTTCGCAGCCAGGGATTTACCACAAGGACACGAGATGCTGTTTCTGGGTTATCTGTTGCTGGGGGCCTTTGCGGGCGTATTGGGCGGGCTGTTTGGCATCGGCGGCGGTCTCATCATAGTGCCCGTGCTGGTGGTGAGCTTTCGGGCCATGGGATTTGAGCCCGAAATCATCACTCATCTGGCTCTGGGGACCTCGTTGCCCACCATGATCTTCACCGGTTTCAGTTCGCTCAGGGCCCATCAGGAGGCTGGCGCGGTCGACTGGGTGATGATCCGCCGCCTCGGGGTCGGCATGTTGATCGGTGCCTGGCTCGGTGGCATGACGGCCAACCTGCTGAGCGCCAGTACTCTCAATGTCATCATCGGCTGCTTCGCCTGGACCATGGCGTTGCAGATGGGGCTCAACCTCAGGCCCAAGGCGGAGCGGCATCTGCCTGGTCCAGTGGGAACCGGCATAGCGGGCACCCTGATCGGCTGGATGTCGGCGCTGTTTGGCATCGGCGGTGGTTCCCTGACCGTGCCCTACCTCACCTGGAACAGCGTGCCGATGCGCAACGCCGTCGCCGCGTCGGCTGCCTGCAGCATGCCCATCGCCCTGGCGGGCAGCTTCAGCTATCTCTACGCCGGCTGGGGCCATGCCAACCTGCCAGAGTGGAGTCTGGGTTTCATCTACCTGCCCGCGCTGCTGGGGATAGTGCTCACCAGCACCCAGTTTGCCCGCCTTGGCGCCAGGCTGGCCCACCGGCTCTCACCCACTCGCCTCAAGCAGGCCTTCGCCCTGCTGATGCTGCTGGTGGGCACAAAATTCATGTTGTTTAGCTGAACCATTCGGCAGATTGTTGAAAAATAAGGCGAACGGATTGCCTCGTGGCAGAAAGCCATTGCATTGACCGGTCAGTTTGCCTATTCTCCTCGCCGGTGGTCCCATTGGTCCTCTCGCATTGATAACCCGTCGACCTGGTCAGGACCGGAAGGTAGCAGCCAAGGTGGGGGACTCGAGTGCCGGGATGTGGCTGGTGGGGCCACCACCTGTTTCTGAAAATCAATAAGTTAGCCCTCTTGAGCCGTCTGGTCATCCACTTTATGTGGACGACAGGAGCGCTCGCAATGAATCTCTGGCTCAGTCCCCACGGCATCTGGTATTACCGGAAAGTCACCACGCTCCCCTGTGGTCGTCGTAAAGAGATCAAACAATCCCTGCGTACCCGCGACAAACTTTGTGCCCGCCACAAGGTTGCCCAGTTGCTTGCCTGTGTGCGATCCAAACCGACGTCTACCGTGCCGTCTGTTGGTGCCACTGAAGAACCAGCAAACCAGTCGAACCACAAGCCTGCTGCTCGGGCGGCCAGACCGCTTGCTCCACTCCTGTCAGTCTTGAGTGACCGCTATCAGAAGGAAAAGGCCCTATCTTGGGCACCCAAAGAGCGGAAGAATCAGAAGCACTATCTCGGCTCCTTTATCGAGGCTCTGGGGGACAGACCAGCGGCAGGCTACAACAAGGCTGACGTGGTCATGTTCAAGGATGGGCTGCTGAACTCCGGCAAGAGCCCGACCACCATCAACAAGTACCTCCAGAAGCTCTCCCTGCTGTTTAACTGGTTGGCCAATCATCAGGAGGGGATCGTCAACCACTTCTCCGGACTCAAGTTACAGCGGGTCAAAGAGGTCAACACGCGGAGTGGCTACACGGAACAGGAGAGGCTGCGGTTTGTCCAATGGGCGAAAAGGCAGGAGCCCTATCGCCGCTGGATAGCCCTGTTGGGGCTCTACACGGGGGCTCGAGCCAATGAGATCTGCCAGCTCTATGCCGATGATGTGGTGCTGGTGGATAACGTTTGGTGTATCAAGGTGCAGGCCAGCAGGCCCGATCAGAAGCTCAAGACAGACAACAGTGCCAGGCTAATCCCGATCCATTCGGCGGTGCTGGAGGCTGGCTTCCTGGCGTTTGTGCAGGGGAGGGCAGGGGGAAGGCTATTCACCGAGCTGTCCCATCGACAAGACGGCTACAGCCACCTGTGGGGGCAGTGGTTCAGTCGCAACCGGCCGGTGCCTAAAGATTTCCACAGCTTGAGGCACACGGTGGGAAGCACATTGAAGGATAAAGGAGTGCCGCTGCAATTCGCTGCTGCCATCCTGGGGCACGCTAACGGAGCGATCAGCTATGACCGCTATGGTGGAGGGATCTCGGTTGAAAAGCTCAAGGAAGCCATTGAAGCTGCCTTGTAGCCTCCATTCCTGCCGATGCCGGAAAACGGGAAGGATGGGATCTGCTGGAAGTGCTGAAATTCTGGCATTTTAAAGAACTTTTTCTAGGGAAATTCTCACAGAAAAGTTCTATAAATAGTTGTAATTTCAGCAGGTTAATCATCCTGAATGAGCCCCTTCCTTTTGTCGGTGGGGAACGCGGGGAAACCAAAAACAGCAGAGGGGCCCGAAGGCCCCCCATTCGTCACACAGTGTAGTTCGCTCCTGGCTCCGGCTGCTCCCGGTGGGCTGAGACGGTCATGTCAGCCATCTCGCTATCGAGCAGGGTCAACCCGATGACGGTGACCTTGCTGTTATAGCGGGTGATCGTGTAACCCTTTTCCGCCAGTTTCTTCTTGAGGGCAAGCTGCTTCATGACCCACTCGCCATGTTGCTGGGCCCAGAGGCTGTACGCCGCATAGACTTCGCTCATGGGCACTTTGGCTCCTTCCCTAGCTTGACTGCACTCCTCCAGGAAGCACCCCACCAGGTCTGACTCTGCACGGTAGCTCTCGACATCCGCCCTGAGACTGGCAGGCATGGATGCCTTGAGGCCCTGCTCCTGCCACATCTGGCAGCCCTTGATGGCCCAGTTCAGAATGCCGGGCAGCTCAGCTTGCAGTTTCTCCATCAGTTGCGGGTCCAACTGCTCCTTGGTGAAAGAGGCATTGAAGGGCAACAGCATCATCCGACGCCACATACCGGGGCTGGTATCCCGGATCTCCGGCTTGTGGTTGCCCACCATGACCAGTGAGAAGTGAGGGCGGAACTCCATCTCGGTCTTGGCGTAGGGAGCGCGAGCGACGATGATGTCATCTCCTGTCATGGCCTTCACCAAGTTCTCATCCATACGCGACCCTTCCGGTAACTCGTTGGCGACCACCAGGCGAGCATCTACCAGTTTGGTCAGGGACGGGTTCGGCCCGTTGCTTCCGTTGCGATTGAACAGCAGAACGTTACTACTGATCTGCCGACTGAACTCTCCCAGCAACTGCTGAATGACCGACATGAAGGTACTCTTGCCGTTGCAACCGCCTCCGTGGAGGAAGAACAGGAGCTGTTCGTCAGTGCGTCCGGTGATCCAGTAGCCCACGCAGCGTTGCAGGAAGGCTGCGTAGTCGGCATTCCCACAGGTGATCTCGCTGATGAACTGCTCCCACCTCGGGCAGGTAGCCACCGGGTCATACACTGCCGGACTGTGGTGGGTCATCATAAATGTCCGTCTCGGTGCCAACAGTCGACCGGTCTTTAGGTCGATGACGCCGTTAGCCGTACCCAGCAGCATCGGATCGGCATTCAGTTCGTGCAGCCTTGCTGCCATCATCGATTTGGCCAGCTCCAACATATTCTGGATGCTGGCCCGACTCAGGCTGCGGTTACCATAGCTGCTGACCGAATGTGCCCAGTTGATGGCATCCTTGTTGGTGGCCTTGGCAAGTAGCTGTTGGCCGATGTGCTGGATCTCTTCCCCAACAGACTGGGCGAGCTTCAGCGGGCTCAGGTCGTTATGCGTCCAGTACGTTCCATTGAAATGGAGGAAGCCGCCAAACTCAGGGATGAACCGCAGGTTATGGCCATGTAGCTCAACTAGCCGCTGGGCGTTAGCGGAGTCGTTGAACTCGGCTGACGAGATATGTGTGCGAGGACTGACCTTGATTACTTCAGGTTCCAGATCGCTATCCTGGCCGGCTTCGGCTTCGGCTTCGGCTTCGGCTTCGGCTTCGGCTTCGGCTTCGGCTCCGGCCAAAGGCTCAACTTGGGTGAATGCCGCCACCAGCTCTGCCAGGGGCAGCGGGTTGTCGCCGTGCAGATACTCGTCGATGTCCTTCACATCATCCGGCAGCTTGACCTGAGTCAGCTTGAGGCCGAGCAGAGCCACCTTGGAGCGGTACTTGTCGCCCGCCTCATCGGTATCGAAGAAGGTGACGACATAACAGTCAGCCAGCTCACGCCCCAGCCACTTCAACTGGGTCTGTGATAGTGTCCCGATGGTGGCCAGCACAGGGCCCGGCCAACCGGCATCTACCAGCGACAGGCGGTCATTCTCGCCCTCTACCAGGGCGACAGGGCCGGGGGCATTCAGACTCTCTTCCCCGTAGAACTGCACCCCGTTAAGCCAGTGTTGGCTCGGCAACTGGAACTGATACTGCTTGTTGGGGTCCTTGAAGGTGAAGCGACTGACTTGTCCGTTGCGGTCGAAGTGCGGGAACACATAGACACCACTCGGGAAGAAGTCACGCAGGAGGTCTGGGCTCTCCTGGCTGGCCTTGACCAGACCGGATGCCAGTCGCTCCTCTTGGCTGAATCCTGCATCCTTTAGTGCCTTGTTCAGGCCACCGGAGAAGCCGATATCCAGCCCCACCAGTACCTCCTCGGAGTGGCCACGTAGTTCCACCAGCTCGTTTGTGTTCAGACGAGCTTGGTAGTGGCTGGCGGCTAGTTTGAAGAGCGCTTGCAGACGAGCGGGTGGGGCTGTGTAGACGGGCTGCTCCAGCATCACCACTTTGCGAACGGTCGGGGTGACGGCCAGCTCTCCCAGCAGGAGCAAACGGGCGGCGTCAGACGCTCTGTTAGCCTGACCGCACTTGATGATCAGGTCGAACACGTCCCCTCTCTCCTCGCAACTAAAGCAGTGGAAGTTGTCGTCGTCAGGATAGAGGGTGAAGCAGTCGTTATGACCGCATAGCGGGCAACTGGCATCATCCAATCGATAGGTGTTGGAGCCGACTTTCCTGACGTCTTGCCCGGTCAGGGCAGAGGCGACATCCATAATGGGGAACTGCTCTTTCACAGCAGCAAAGTCGATATTCAGGGAGTGGCCTGCATCAGCCAGAGCAAATTCAAGGTCAACTGGGTTGGTTTGAGACATGGTGTCTCTCCTTCGATGACCGCAGCTGGAACTAAAATCAGTTGTGTAGGTGTTCCAAGCGGCGGTAATCAGGTCGGGTAACGACGCCCCCCGAGGGCTTATGGCGTAGAGCCAAGGTTCGATGTGCGGGGGGCGTTTACCCGCCGACAACCCCGACTATACGGATCGGCAGAAGCAATACAACCCCTCTTTTTGGCCCTCTCAGGCTCCATTTCGCGTTTTCGTTGTGAACAACGCAAAATCCACGATCAAAGATTTTTTCATGTGATCTCGATAGCGGGATCAAGTTCACAATATTGCGGCTTCCCTTGTCGGTGCCATGGACTGGCAGACCCCAATCCGCTGGTCCACATCGAACAGCCTGAAAATGCGATATGTGCATCCATCCTGGGAAGGGGGCCGTCAAGATCACACTCATGGCCGGTCTCCCGTGGTAGAATCCCCGCCATTTCGTCTGTCTCAAACCGCCCGGCGGTCCCACGAGGTTTTCATGACCACCAATATCTCATCCCTTGCCAATCTCATCTGGTCGGTAGCCGACCTGTTGCGAGGTGATTTCAAGCAGTCCCAGTATGGCCGCATCATCCTGCCTTTCACCGTGCTTCGCCGTTTGGAATGTGTGCTGGCCCCTACCCGTGACAAGGTGCTGGCCACCGCCGAGAGCAACAAGGCGCTGCCCGATCTGGCTCGTCACAAACTGCTGCTGAGTGCCGCCGGTCAGAGCTTCTACAACACCGCCAAACTCACCCTGGATAACCTTGGTGAGAAGCAAGTAGGCGACAACCTGGACGCCTATGTGAGGGGCTTCTCCCGCGAGGCATTTGAGGTGTTCGAGCACTTCAACTTCGCTGCCAGCATCGATCTGCTGGAGGATGCCGACCTGCTCTACAAGGTGGTCCGCAACTTTGCCAATGTGGATCTCTCCCCCGAGACGGTGGACAACTACCACATGGGCCTGGTTTTCGAGGAGCTGATCCGCAAGTTTGCCGAAAGCTCCAACGAGACAGCCGGGGAGCACTTCACCCCCCGCGACATCGTGCGGCTCACCACCTCCCTGGTATTCGCCGCCGATGACGGTGCCCTGACCACGGCAGGCGTGGTGCGGACCATCTATGACCCCACCGCGGGCACCGGCGGCTTCCTCTCCTGCGGCATGGAGTACCTGCACGAGCTGAACCCGGCGGCCCGGCTCGCCACCTTTGGCCAGGAGCTCAACCCAGAGTCCTATGCCATCTGCAAGGCCGACATGCTGATCAAGGGGCAGGACATCAGCAACATCAAGCTCGGCAATACCCTCTCCGATGACCAGTTACCGCTGGACAAGTTTGACTATTGCCTCTCCAACCCGCCGTTCGGGGTGGACTGGAAGAAGGTCGAGAAGCAGGTGCGGGACGAACACCTGCAAAAAGGCCACAAGGGCCGCTTTGGGGCTGGTCTGCCTCGTGTATCTGACGGCTCGCTGCTGTTTCTCCAGCATCTGATCGCCAAGATGAAGCCGGCGAATGGTGAGGGCCAGGGAGCGCGTATCGGCATCATCCTCAACGGTTCGCCACTCTTTACCGGCGGGGCGGGCAGTGGTGAGAGCGAGATCCGCCGCTATATCCTGGAGCACGACCTGCTCGATACCCTGGTGGCTCTGCCCACCGACATGTTCTACAACACCGGTATTGCCACCTATATCTGGGTGCTCTCCAACCACAAACCGGTCGAGCGTAAGGGCAAGGTGCTGCTGATCAACGCCACTGACCTGCACAGCCCCATGCGTAAATCCTTGGGCTCCAAGCGTAAACAGTTGAGCGACGAAGCCATCGAACAGATCGTCCACCTCGCCAGCCGTTACGAGGCGGGGCCGATTGCCAAGATCTTCCCCACCACCGCCTTCGGTTACCGCCGTATCACGGTGGAGCGGCCGCTGAAACTGGCGTTCTCCCCGCAGGATGCCGAGCGCCTCGCCAGCCTTACCGCTGACAAGGGCTGGGCCAAGCTTGATACCGAGCTGCAGCAGGCCATCCTCAAGGCACTGCCAACGCTGCCGGAGCTGCTGCTCTGCCGTGAGCAGTTCAAAAAGCAGCTCACCAAGGCGTTAGGCACAATCAAACTGCCCGCTCCGGCCTTTAAGCTGCTGGTCAGCACCTTCGGCGAGCAGTGTGATGAAGCCCAAGTGTGCAAGAGCAAGGGGGAAGTGGAGGCCAGCAGCGATCTGCGGGACTACGAGAACGTGCCGCTCGGGGAAGACATCCATGAGTATCTGAAGCGTGAGGTACTACCCCATGTGCCGGATGCCTGGATCGATACCAGCAAAACCGACCCATTCGATGGTCAGGTAGGCATCGTCGGTTACGAGATCCCCTTCAACCGTCATTTCTACCAGTATCAGCCGCCACGCTCGCTGGAGGCCATCGACGCCGATCTCGATGCGGTCGCCAAAGAGATTATGGAACTGCTGACGGAGGTACATTCATGAGTCAGGCGGAGGTCGAAGCAATGCAGTCGGGGAAGTATCATGCCTATCCAGAATATAAGGATTCTGGTGTGGAATTGTTGGGGGATATTCCAATCCATTGGATTGTTCGCAGACTAAAGCATACTGCTTCTATTCAGTCTGGTATCCCGAAGGGAAAAGATCTAACCGATAAAACAACGATCAGCGTACCGATGCTTCGAGTTGCAAATGTTCAAGATGGATATTTAAACCTTGACGATATTCATCAAATCGATATCGAGCCTCACGAACTAGAGCGTTATAGTCTCCGAAAGGGCGATGTTTTGATGAATGAGGGTGGAGATAATGATAAATTAGGACGTGGTGCTGTATGGCAAGGTGATATAGAGTCTTGCATTCACCAAAATCATGTCTTCGCAATTAGGACAGAAAACATTGAACCAGAGTGGTTGCAACAACTGATGCAGTCCTCTTATGCAAAATTTTATTTTTACAGTGTTGCAAAGCAAAGTACCAATCTGGCCTCTATCTCTTCAAGCAATATAAAAGAGACTCCATTACTTATTCCTCCCAAACTAGAGCGAATCAAAGTCCTTTCTTTCCTTGACTACGAAATCGCCCGGATAGACCGGCTGATTGCCCAGCAGCAGCGGCTGATTGAACTGCTCAAAGAGAAGCGGCAGGCGGTGATCTCACACGCCGTCACCAAGGGCCTCAACCCCGATGCCCCCATGAAAGACTCCGGCGTTGAGTGGCTTGGCCAAGTGCCGGAACATTGGGCTGTATCAAGAATTAAAAACTATGCAAAAATTGAAAGCGGTCATACACCAAGCCGCCAAGTGGAGGAGTATTGGATTGATTGTAATATTCCTTGGGTATCGTTGAACGATTCGAAAACATTGAAGGTTGTTGATTACATTTCTGACACATTTTATAAGATCAATGAACTTGGAATGGCAAACTCTTCTGCACATTTATTGCCAGAACGAGCAGTTGTATTCACTAGAGATGCTTCTATCGGATTGGCTGCAATAACTACAATACCAATGGCAGTATCGCAGCATTTAATCGCTTGGATCTGTAACGAAAAGAAAGTTATCCCTGAGTTTTTATTGTTGATTTTCTATGCTATGGAATTGGAGTTCGAAAGATACACATTTGGGGCAACGATCAAGACCATTGGCATGGATGATGTTCGCTCATTAACTGCTGGTTTCCCCAAGATAGATGAACAGAAAGAAATCATTACTTGGGCATTTAGTACATTGGGCATTCTTAAAAATGTCTTGCAGAAAGCAGAAGAAAAAATCTGCCTCTTGCAAGAACGCCGCACCGCCCTGATTACCGCCGCCGTCACCGGCAAGATCGATCTGCGGGGCTGGACACCGCCTGCCGAAGAGGTGGCCGCATGAGCGATATCAAGCTGTTTCGCTACGGCCCACAAGGTGTCAGCGAGCTGGAAGGCAAGGCCGCCGTGGTGGAAAAGCAACTGCAGGCGCTGATCGAACTGCAGATGGCAGCCTTTCTCGGGGTACGCTTTCTGGCCAGCGAATATACCACCGGCAAGACCCACAAGGGGCGGATCGATTCTCTCGGGATCGACGAGAATGGCTGCCCGGTGATCATCGAGTACAAGCGTTACAGCAACGAAAATGTGATCAATCAGGGCCTTTTCTACCTGGATTGGTTGCTTGACCACCAGGCCGAGTTCCGCTGGCTGGTGATGGAGACGCTGGGGAAAGAGGTGGCCGACGTTATCGAGTGGTCTGGTACTCGCCTGCTCTGTATCGCCGGTGACTTCACCCGCTACGACCTGCACGCCGTGCAGCAGATCAACCGTAATGTCGAGCTGCTCCGCTACAAGTTGTTTGGCGATGACCTGCTGATGCTGGAGTTGGTCAATGCGGTGTCCAGTCAAGTCAATAAACTCACGACACCGGCAGAGACTGGCTTGTCCCCTCAGATGCCGGCGAGCGAACCAGTCCAAACCTCCAATGGTCATGTTCGTACCAATGCCGAACGGCTGGTTGCCGCCAGCCCATCGTTGCGTGCACTTCACGAGTCGGTGTGCGATTTTATGGAGGTCCTGGGTGATGAGGTGCAACGCAAAGAGCTCAAGCTCTATACGGCCTTCAAGAAGATCCGTAACTTTGTCTGCGTGGTGATTGCCTCCACCCAGCAGGATCCGCATCTCAAGCTCTATCTCAATCTCGACCCCGATACCGTCGAACTATCGGAGGGGATGATTGTCGATGCCCGCAATAAGGGCCATTGGGGGACCGGTGATCTGGAGCTGACCATCCGTCACCAGCAGGACTGGGAGAAGGTGATCCCCCTGATCGAGCGTTCCTACCTGGAGAACTGATTAACATGGACAACAAGGCACGGAAAAGAGCCTCTCAGGACCCTATCATCGGGCAACTGGCTAGCTTGGCTGCCATCCATCCCGAGGTCGTGGTGCTTTGGCTCTATGGCTCCCAAGCCAAGGGGAACGCAGGGCCCCACAGCGACTGGGATCTGGCGGTGGCCTTCGATCCGGTGAAGCTGCCCGATACGCTGGACTCTCTGCTAGAAAGGCGGTTGCGGCCCGAGCTGCTGGCCCTCGACTGGCAGCGGGCGCTGGGGCTGACCGAGGGGCAATTGTCGGTGGTGGATATCAATCAGGCCCCCATTCCGCTGGCCTTTGCCATCGTGGATGCCAATCGGGTGCTCTTTTGCCGCGATCAGGGTCGACGCCTGAGCGAAGAGGCCCGTATCATGTCACAGATGGAGCTTAACTACCGCCTTCCCCGTACTTCCCCACGCCAGGAGTGATCTATCCCATGGTCGATAACGCCTATATCACCGCCCTTCGTTTGAGCCTTAGCCGCTATCAGGCCGAGCTGCTCGAGATCAGAACTCTGCTTTCCCAGCGGGCCCTCTCCAATCTGGAATACCGGGCCGCCGAACGGACCCTGCAAGTGTCCATCGAAGCCTGTATCGGCGTGGCGAAACATTGGGCCAAGGGGTTGGCGGGCCACAGCCCACAGGATGCCTATCAGGCGTTCGAGATCCTGGTTCAGCGGGGGGCCCAGCCTGCCGAGGGGTTGACTGGTTGGCGCAAGATCATCGGTCTGCGTAATGCCCTGGTGCACGACTACCTCAACATCGACCCCGAGATTATCCGTAGCGTGATTAGCCAGGGCTATAGCGATCAGTTGTTTACCTTTGCCGAGCAGGGGCTGGTGTGGCTTTCTTTGCAAGAAGAGCCAAAGCAAGGAGACCAGCCATGAGCCTGGATGCTAAAGCACGGGAGAAAGCGTTTCAGGACCATATCATAGGGCAATTGGCCGCCCAAGGCTGGCTGGTGGGCGAATCCGCTCACTATGACAAAGAGCGGGCCCTTTACCCGGAAGATTTGATCGCCTATGTGCAGGAGAGCCAGCCAGAGGGGTGGCAGAAATACTGCAAGACTTACGGCGAGGAGCCGGAGCGGCACCTGCTCAACGCTGTGGTGCGGGCGCTGGAGAGCGAAGAGCGGGGAACCTTGTGGCTCTTACGTCATCAGGTGGAAGACCGGGGGCACCGGCTAGCGGTGGCGACCTTCAAGCCTGACCATGACCTCAACCCCGAGCTGGTCGAGCGGTATGCCAGGAACCGGCTGCGGGTGGTGCCCGAGCTGGTCTATAGCCCTAACAACTATGATGGGCGGCTCGATCTGACGCTGTTCCTGAACGGCATCCCTGTGGCGACGCTGGAGCTTAAATCCTGCTTCAAGCAGAGCCTGGAGAATGCCAAACATCAGTACAGAGTCGATCGCCCGCTGATGACGGCGGGCAAGCGTGAGCCGCTGCTGGCCTTCAGGCGGGGAGCCCTGGTGCATTTTGCCCTGAACCAGTTCGAGGTGGCCATGACCACCAAGCTGGCGGGTATGGATACCTTCTTCCTGCCTTTCAACCGGGGGACAGCAAAGGGCGGTGCGGGTAATGACCAACCTGAGGTGGGATACGCCAGCGAGTACCTCTGGCAGGAGATCCTCTCGCCGCACACCTTCCTCAATATTCTGGGGTGTTACCTGCACCTGCATGTGAAATATGAAAAGGATGCAGTAGGAACAGAAGAAAAGAAGGAGACCATGATCTTCCCCCGCTACCACCAGTGGAAGGTGGTGGAGATGCTGCTGGCGACGCTTCAACTGGAAGGCTCTGGCCAGAAGTACCTTATTCAGCACTCGGCGGGATCGGGCAAGTCCAACTCCATCGCCTGGCTGACGCATCAGTTGGCCTCTTTGCGGCGAATCAGTGAGGGCGTAGCAGGTGAGAAGCTGTTTGACTCCGTCATTGTGGTGACGGACAGAACCGTGCTCGATAGCCAGTTACAGGAGACTATTGCCCAGTTTGATCATGCCGCTGGGGTCATCTCCCGCATCAATCGGGAGGAAGGCGAGGGCAGCAAGTCGGCCCAATTGGTCGAGGCACTGGTCAGTGGCACACCCATCATCATCGTTACCATCCAGACCTTCCCCCATGTGCTCAAGGCCATTCAGGAGAGTACCAGCCTGAAAGCCAGCCGCTTTGCGGTGGTGGCCGACGAGGCCCACTCCAGCCAGACCGGCAAGACAGCCCGACAACTGCGTGAAGTGCTGATGGCTGAGCAGATGGATGAAGAGGACGAGCTCTCGGCCGAAGACGTGATGAACATGACTCTGGCCGCTCGGGGCGGGAGCCAGAACATCAGCTACTTCGCCTTCACTGCGACTCCCAAGGCCAAGACACTGGAGCTGTTTGGTCGCCCACCCAAGCCTAATCTGCCGATCAGTGATGAGAACAAGCCACAACCGTTCCATGTCTACACCATGCGCCAAGCCATCGAGGAGCGCTTTATCCTCGACGTGCTGCGTAACTACACCAACTACAAGTTGGCCTACAAGCTGGCGATGGACAGTGAGGCTGCCGACGCGGAGGTCGATAGCAAGAAGGCCAAACGCAAGCTCTCCCAGTGGGTGCGTTTGCACCCCCACAACATCGGCCAGAAGGTGCAGGTGATTGTCGAGCACTTCCGCCAGCACGTCGCACCTCTCTTGGCGGGTCAAGCCAAGGCGATGGTGGTGACGGGCAGCCGGATGGAGGCGGTCCGCTACAAGCTGGCGTTCGACAAGTACGTCAAAGAGCAGGGCTATCCAGCGATCCGGGCCATGGTGGCCTTCTCGGGTGAGATCGAGGACGAGGGTCAGAGCTGGAACGAGCGGAACATGAACCCGGATCTCAACGGCCGGGATATGCGTAAGGCGTTCGACACGACCGACTATCAGGTGATGCTGGTCGCCAACAAGTTCCAGACCGGGTTCGACCAGCCCAAACTCTGTGCCATGTACGTGGACAAGAAGCTGACTGGGGTGGACTGCATCCAGACCCTCTCTCGGCTGAATCGCACTTATCCGGGTAAGGAAAGCACCTATGTGCTCGACTTCATCAACGACCCGCAGGATGTGCTGGAAGAGTTCCAGAAGTATTACGAGACGGCGGAGCTGGGGTCGGTCTCGGACCCGAATCTCATCTACGACCTGTTCCACAAGCTCAATGGTGAGGAGATCTACACCTGGCCCGAGGTGGTGGCCTTCACCGATGCCTACTTCGACCCCAAACGGGGTGCCGATGCCTTCCTGCGTCACGCCGTCCCCGCACGAAATCGCTTCGCCAAGCGTTACCGGTTGGCTATCGACGCCATTCGTGAATGCCGGACCCAGCTCAAGTGGCTGATGGAACAGGGCGGTTCAGGTAGCGACCAGGCCAATGCCGAGCGTCGCCTGAAGGAGGCGGGGGAGGCTCGCTCCGTGCTCGAACTGTTCAAAAAGAACCTCAACGGCTATGTGCGGTTCTACGAGTTTGTCTCCCAGATCACCTCCTTCGACGACTACGACATGGAGCGGCTTTGTGTCTTTGCCCGCCACCTGCTGCCGTTACTGCGAGAAGAGGTGCTGGATGAGGAGCAGATCGACCTTTCGGCGGTGATGCTGAGCCACTACCACCTCAAGGCAAAGCGAACCCAGGATCTGCAACTGCGAGAAAATGCCGCCGGTTATGGTCTAGATGGGATCGCCTCCCTGGGTAGTGCCAAGCCTAAGGAAGAGAAGAAGGACTTTCTCTCAGAGCTGCTGGAGCGAATGAACGATTTGTTCGGAACCGAGGTGACCGAGGGAGACAAGCTGGACTGGATGCAGGGGATGGTCACCAAGCTGAGTGAAAACGGGCCTCTGATGGAGCAAGTCCGCAATAACCCACGGGAGTCGATCCTGCACGGCGATTTCCCTGGGGCCGTGGATGAAGCCGTTATTGGCCGCATGGAGACCCAGCAAGGTATGTCGCTGGAATACCTCTCTCATCCCGAAAAGGCCAAAGCCTTGCAGAACCTGCTGCTGGATCTGCTGCTCAAAGGCATGGGCGGGATGTTGCAAGGGCGACCCTAAGCAACTGGCCCGTTCAGGGGGGCGGGTCAGACAGGTACGTTAGCGGGAGTTCATTGGGGAGAAACGATGAAACAGTACCAACATAGTCTAGGGCTGTATCTGGTGAGCCGTCGGGACTGGGATCATGTCATGATGGCAGCCGAGCTGGCTCGTTCCCTCCGTCACTACTGGTAGGTGAGGGGCAACAAGGCCGAGCAAAGGAAGTGGGAGAAGGTGCTGGAAGAGCATCTGGAGCAGGCGTGCTAGAACTGCTGAAATTCTAGCATTTATAAGAATTTTTCTACAGAGAGAGTCACATAGATAAGTTCTTTAAGCAGCAGAAGTTTCAGCAGGTTTATCCAATGAAACGAGCCCTTTCCGCATGATAGTGGGAAAGGGCTAGGTTGTAATTTCAGCAGGATCTAGCTGTTCTGTTACTCGGCCGGGTTACGTCGTGGGCGCCAGACATACAGGGATAGCTCTTTCGGATTGGTCGGGGGGAGTACATCCACATCATTGGGCTCGTAGCCATAATGTGCCATGACCTCGACCAACGAATAGAATTGTCGTTCTCCATTTGCATCTGTGAACGTTCCATCATATCGTTGGACGAACATCGGTTCGCAATTACCCCCAACAGAGCATACCGGCGAAGTGAATAGCATCACTTCTTCATTTTCTGTATCTGAGACATGCACACAATATCCTATAATTGGATATCGTGTGAGTGTGATCTCATGGTCAGTATTAGGTTTGCTGAGCGCATAACCAAACTCTCCGTGTTGGGCTCGGACGAAATGGGTGACTTCCATAGTACATTCTCCTTACTACAAGGTTAAAATGGGCATAAATACCCAGGGTTGAAAAATATTTAAAGGAAAATGTATCAATCACGCATTGTAGTTTGTCACAAGCGTACACAGAGTAGGTAAGTCATCGCAAAAGGAATAGTATTTTCTGCAATGTCTTTGAATTTTTAGTTAAGAACACTTTCTTGAAGTGTCTCTAAATTAAGAGCGGGGTAATAGTGCGTTTCTGACTTAAATATTTTTTTCTAATCGCATTCAATCTGTGGCTTTTGCAATCAATCACTTAATATCAAAATCTTGTACAGGTTTCAATCTATTTTCTTCAATCTCAAAATCTCACATTAAAAATATGCTTTGAAATTACATGCCTTACCTCCTTGAATCCTTTACGTTTCTGAAAAAGAATATCGCACTAAATTGAGGGAAACTGTGATTTATATCTAAAATTTTTCAAAGGGGGGGCTTTTGAAGGATTCCATTACTGTCTGACTTATACCAGTCTCATTCGGGGTCAATAACAGCGGGATATATTGGCATAAGTAACTCGTGTACCCAAACGACGCGAGGTTACAGTTATGTCACACAACTACGGCGATCATCCTGGACAGGACGATCATATCATCAATCAGGCATTGGCCATTTTGGAGTGCCGCCAGCGGCATCTGGGGCAAGCCTTCACCCACCCCAATGCAGCTGCCGACTTCCTGCGGCTCAAGATGGGGGAATACGAGCGGGAAGTCTTTGCCATCATGCTGCTCGACAACCAGCACCGCCTGCTCGATTACCAGGAGCTGTTCTTCGGCACCATCAATGCGGGAAGTGTTTACCCCCGTGAGGTGGTCAAGGCAGTCCTGGGCAAGAACGCCGCCGCAGTCATCCTGGCCCACAACCATCCCTCCGGCATGGCCGAGCCGTCCGATGCCGACAAGGCGATCACCGCCCGTCTCAAGGAGGTGCTGGAGGTGGTCGACGTGCAGGTGCTCGATCACTTTGTAGTGGGTCAGCACGATGTCGTCTCGTTTGCCGAGCGGGGGCTGATATGAGCCCATCCAAGCCGTTGCAAGCCCTGTTCGCCAAGATCATCGACAGCTACCCCGACACCACCGCCCTGACCCTCAACTTCCGCAGCCCCGATTATTCTCCTGACACTGGCGGCTATCGCCCGGTCGAGATCCGCCTGGAGAAGCAGACGGGCAACTGGGGGATGGCCTATGTCACCGAGTTCACCTACATCGGCGGCGAGCTGGTCAAGGATCTCGATTTCAACTTCAATGCCGGGCTGGCCTCCCAGCTCTGGTGTCGAGAACGGCCGTTGGCCACCACAATGGACCTCTACCGGCTTTGGGAGAGGAACTTTCTTGCCTATCACCGGATGGAGGTCTACCGACTGGACATCACCCCTGAGTAATCACCATGAATGAATTCATGAAAGCCCTGCTGCTGGATGCCCTGAAGGCAGCCCTGACGGCGTTCGCGTCGGTCATCGTCAACGCGATGATGGCCCGCTACATGCCGCCCCATTTCTACCACATGAACGAAGAGGAATACCCATGAACAAGATGATCCTGACCTCGATGACTCTGGCTGCCATTGCCGGAGGAACGCTGGTGATCCGCCTGCTGGCTCGCGATAAGGCTCACGCAGAGGAGCTGGCCAAGGTCTTACGGATGCCTGTTACGCGTCATTGAGATCCCCCCCGGCCAGCGCTGAGCCGGCCACTTGTAAACCCAGCCAGGTCAACTGGCTGACTCCCGCAACGGGCCCTCTATCACGGAGCGGCCCGTTTTCATTTCTATCACTGGCACAGGTCAATAGACCAAGCCCGTGTGACGCGAGCGAAAGTGCCACTTTTTGCCGGTCATATGGGTTCCTTTCGACCTTCTGACCGGTCGCGTCAGTGTACCTTGCCCTATTGACCAGGAGGAGACCATGGCACTGGTGGGATATGCACGTGTCAGCACCGTGGGGCAGAGCCTGGATGCCCAGCTTCAGGCACTGGCCGAGTGCAGCAAGATATTTCAGGAGAAAGTGAGCGGTGCCAAGGATGACCGTCCCCAGCTCTCGTTGCTGTTGGATTTTGTGCGTGAGGGAGACGTGGTGATGGTGACCAAGCTGGATCGCTTGGCTCGCAACACCCGCCACCTGTTGGAGATCTCGGAGTACCTGCACGCTAAACGGGTTGCTCTGCGAATTTTGAATCTGGGTATCGATACCTCGACACCGACCGGAAAACTGATGCTGACCATGATTGGTGCCATCGCCACGTTTGAGCGGGAGCTGATGCTGGAGCGTCAGGCTGAAGGGATTGCAATGGCAAAACAGCGTGGGGTCTACAAGGGTCGCAAGCCGACTGCCATGGCTAAAGGGGAGGAGGTGCTGTCACTCGCTGAACGGGGACTCGCCAAGGCCGAAATCGCACGTCGGACGGGGATCAGTCTCTCCAGTGTGCAGCGGATCTTACGTGGTGGGGGATAAATTCAATGAAATCATGATTATAGAAAGAAAAAATGTCATGAAATCGGTATCAATCACAAAAATCAACTTCCAGACTCTTTAGTATCCCGCTTTTGTGTAGGCTATCGAGTCGCGTTGAGTCAATAGAGAACAAGGAGAAACTGATGACAGTTCGTTCGTTAATTAGTGTAGGGGTAAGTCTGGCTCTGGTAGCTTGTGGTGGTGGTGGTGGTGGTGGCGGTGGGGGAGGCGATAGTGGGTCTGATACCCAACCCGTCGCCAAGACGGCTATTCAGGGCAAGGCCATCGACGGCTATGTGCAAGGGGCAACCGCCTATCTGGATTTGAACTTCAACCGCCAGTTGGATGAGGGGGAACCCAACGCAGTGACCTCGGACAGCGGGGATTATCGGCTGGAACTAACCGAGGCCGAGCAGGAGTGTGCCCAGTACGTGTCCTTGGTGGTCGATGTGCCGGTGGGCGCCGTGGATTTGGATCTC
Organism: Aeromonas crassostreae; assembly: GCF_054052445.1. Classification (NCBI taxonomy): domain Bacteria; kingdom Pseudomonadati; phylum Pseudomonadota; class Gammaproteobacteria; order Aeromonadales; family Aeromonadaceae; genus Aeromonas; species Aeromonas crassostreae. Next base: position 274,092 of record NZ_JBSTYM010000003.1, read on the forward strand.
GGTTCCGTCGAGCAGGCTTACCAGATGGTGTTGCCGCCCAAATTCAAGCCGCTAACTCAGGACGATTTCTACCACGTCACCCCATTTACCACGGCCCTGTGGAGTTCGGTCGAGAAGGAGCTGGCGGCTGGTGGGGCTCTGACCTGCCAGAGTGTGATGGCCGATCAGCAGAAGCGTGAACAGTTGATGAATTCACTGGAACAGGCGGTGGACCGGGTGGTGTATCACTACAACATTCCCGAGCAGAAGATCTACGAGGACTTCATCGCTACGGGGGATAGTGAAACATCGACCAAGGCCCAGGAGATCGTCCGTGGTCTGCAGAAATCGTTCAGCGCCAGCGAAGAGCTCAAGCGTGCTCATCCTGATGCATTCTATGCCTACGTGGATTACCACCAGGGGGATTCGAGAGACAACGATAATACCTATCCGCAGGCTTGGTATCGTGATCAGGGGGTCTATTGGATCAACAAGAGCCGGACTGAACTGGTCAAGGTCAGCGATGACTTCAGCCAAGACATCAGAACCATCATCTATGGCGAGAAGACCAGCGTCACGGGCAATGGTTATCGCTACAGCAATAGCTACGAGTTTGAGTCTCGTGGTGGTGACGACGCGCCCTACACTTGCGACATCAAGGAGACCGTTTCCACGACGGCAGATGGGAAGGAGTATGAGCTGGTGAACCTTGCTAACGGGGAGGCACAGGTATTTGCCGACTGTATCCCTGAGGATTTGGCCGGGGCGATCACCCATCGCTATGCGACGGTCAGTTACAAGGATGTTGAAGCAGACTACAGTAGCCAGTTTGTCTACTTCCTCGGTGACTCTAATAGCTTCCCCTTCTTGAACGATTGGGTAGGGTTGGCGGATGATCATACAACCCGCAACATGAACGAGCTGATCGCAGCCTTCGAGCAACTTCCCTACCGTTATGAAGACAAGACGCCTGAGCCGGAAGCTTCCGCTTGGTACAAGACCCAGATTGTGACGGATAACCAAGGTGTGACTACGACGACCAGTTACAACGACCAAGGGGGTAGTCGAAAGTACACGGAATACGCCGATGGAACGCATAAAACCGAGTGCAGCTTCGATGATGGGGCGACATGGACTGAAGCCGAGCAGTGGAGTGCCTGTACCCCTCCTCGGTCATAAAATATTTGGGGCCCTACCCTAATGGGCTCCTTTTAGCCGCGAACTAAATGGATCGAAATGTAGCCAACATCGGTAAATATGAAGGAGTACCTATGGCAGAGAGCAGCATCAACATTGAGAGCTACACCGAGGACGGTTTCTGGGGGAAGGTCAGGAAGTTTTGCAAAGACATAGGGAAAGACTCGCTTGAGCAGGTTTTTCGCCTCTATTATGCCTTGGAGAGCGAGAAATGCTCAGCCAAGCACAAGACCATCATCTATGGTGCCTTGGCCTACCTTGTATCTCCAATCGACATAATCCCCGATTTAACTCCTCTTTTGGGGTATACCGACGACATGGGGTTAATTGCCACTGCGTTGGTTGCTGTGGCGGTTTGCATTGATGACGTTGTAAAGACTAAAGCCAAGGAGAAGGTTGATGAGCTTTTTGACTAGAGCCATAGATAAGTTGTTGCCCGAAACAGCAAAAGAGAAAGTGATCAAAAATGAGGCAAAGAAGCAGGTCAACGCCAAGCTCGGCCTGGAGGGGGAGTTGGATAAACATGTTGATGCCCTGTCCGAGAAGGTTATCGATAAGGTTGGCGCATCGAACATTCTGAAAGCCAAGGACATGTACGATAAGTTGAAGGCGGCAGAGTCCTGCAAGAATAAATAACCTAGTTCAAAGAGTTCCGAAGCCCGAGCATTGCTTGGGCTTTTTTATACCGAAATTCTGACGGGTACCCTGAAGGCATGGCTGATTTTCCCACGGAATATGGCTTGAAGCGTTGGGGGAAGGTGGGTAAGATCTTACAACTTGTTACCCATGAAGCATGTCCACTTGATGTGGATGACCGCACTTCTGGCGGGTTGTCGCTTGTTGAGGTTTCAGAACACTGTTGATGGCAATCAGTTCCATCCCTAAGTGCCTGATTTATTTGGGCTCGCATTGATAACCCGTCGACCTGGTCAGGACCGGAAGGTAGCAGCCAAGGTGGGGGACTCGAGTGCCGGGATGTGGCTGGTGGGGCCACCACCTGTTTCTGAAAATCAATAAGTTACCTTCCTAAAGCCCTTGGTCATCCACTTTGTGTGGAACAGAAGATGCTCGCCATTTTCTCCGCATTGCCTCTCTTGTGTTTTTCGTTCCGTCTTAGCCTTGTTGTGATCCTGTTTTTCTTCTTTTGGCATTCATCTGCGATGTCACCATGGCGTCTGGCCATCGTCTGCATGCCCGCTGCTTGATCCGTAGTCGGGAAACCCCGGCGTCTTGGTCTGCGGTTCTGAACCGCATGGTGTGAGGTAGGCCCAATGTGTCCTGCTGGCATGGCAAAGGGGCCCCCCCGGGGGGGGGCCGCGGGGGGGTGTGAAACAGCGGGGGGGCGGGGGGGGGGC